>NZ_CAJWRQ010000027.1 GCF_913046405.1 uncultured Christiangramia sp. | reverse complement strand
AATCCGACAAGTCCGCGTCCTTACTCCCGCAACTTGCGATAACCGTAACCGTTAGCTGCAACCATCAGAAATGTACTTTCCTGAAATAGGTTGACTAAAAATTAAACCTTTTAGCACTATACCTAATGAAAGAACAAAATGAACACTGTCGAAAGACTTCCTACAAAAAAATTAGGATATGATCTTAAGCTCATCATCGGAGATCAGATCCAGAATGCACAAATCTCTATCAATCATGCATCCGATAAATATCAGGTTTCCAGAGCTTCTATTTACTACTGGTTGAAAAAATACAGTACTTTAGAACAAAAGAAACAAGGGATGAGCAAGAAAGATGAAATCAAGAAACTCAAAGAAAAAATAGAGGAACTGGAGTTTGTAAAAGACTTCCAACAAGACATTATTGCTGACATGGAACTTATTACCGGAGTTGATATGTCAAAAAAGTCATTGCCCAAAACATTAGCAGACGAGATCGAAAAAAAGAAGCAAAACCGTTTAAAAGAAAATGGTTAATTCAATGTTTTGGGGTTTCTAAACAAGCTTTCTATAAGCGGTTAAAATCTCATCAGACCAGGCAAACACAGCAACAGCTAATCATTCGGCTCATCAGAGAGTATCGAAGTAAATACGGTTTACGCACCGGTGGAATCAAACTATATCAGGAATTAAAGGTTGATATGGACAGACTCGGTATTAAAATAGGAAGGGATAAATTCTATTGTGTAATGCGAATCAATAACCTGCTCGTTCCTAATTTAAAGAGGTTCCATATCACAACCGATTCAAAACATCGATTCTTTAAATACAAAAACCTGGTAAAAGATAGAGTTCCCACCAGGCCGGAACAACTTTGGGTTAGCGATATCACCTATATTAAAACACAGAACGGACACATTTACCTGGCACTAGTCACAGACGCCTATTCTAAGCAAATAATGGGCTATAAACTAGCAAGCCATATGAAGACATCACTTTGCATCGACGCGCTTAGAATGGCCATTAAAAACAGAAAGTACAAGAATCAGAAACTCATCCTTCATTCCGATCGTGGAATTCAGTATTGCAACCCGCTCTACACCAGCTTTGCTGAACAACATGGAATACTCATGAGCATGACCGAGAAGTACGATCTGTACGAAAACGCCGTGGCTGAGAGAGTAAACAGAACCCTTAAATATGAATACGATTTAAAACGAACTATAAAAAATACTAACTTAGCGAAGAAGATGGTCAAAAGGGCCGTGGGAATTTATAACAACAAAAGACCACATTTTAGCCTCAAATTGTACACCCCTAACTTTGTCCATTTGAATCGAAATGTAGACTATCATTCCTACAAAAGGAACAAACAAAATTTACAACTATTGACCATTTAAACTGTCGAAAATTATATCAAAAAAGGTCAACCTATTTCAGTATAATACAAAATTGACGAACAACAAAATACTAATCCAACAAATCCGCGTCTCAACTCCCTGAACTTTCGATTGCAGGAACCGGAGGCAAAAAGCGAAATGAGAACTTAAATTTTAAATAGTATGAAGTACTTTACAATTTTATATTTACTACTGTTCCTTACGGAACCAATGCTAGCGCAGAATATTGATTTTAAAAAGCTGGAGGTCAATGGCCAAAGTATCTGTTCTTCGAAAAGTTTAATTCTGGAAAAATTTGGAGAACCTCTAGAAATAACCAATCCAGATTACGAATGTGGCTTTCTTTCATCACCAGAACAAATGAAAGAATTTGAATCAATAGTTTATAAAGATTTCGTTTTTACCGGAAATAGAGAAGATGATTATATTTTAGATGAATTCAAATTCAATAGCCAAATATCTACTTTAAAATATGGTGGTATTGACTTGAACAAAGGAACAACAATAGATAAGCTGCAAGAAATATTTGGAAAATTTGATGATGAATATAGATCAGATCAATCGATTTATATATTTATTCCCAACCAAGGATAAAATGCAAGAAGACGGTTATTTGTTTCAGTTTAATAAGGGCAAACTAGTTTTAATTGAATATTGGAGCCGATGTTAATTTCCTGATGGGTAGAAATTTCTGAAAATACATTAAGTTCAATAACTTAACGCAACAAATCAGATATCAAAACCACTTAAGTAATCCAGTTTCTATAGCCCAATCTATACTGCCAAAGTTAAGTCATCGAAAAGGCTGACAGCTTACAGGCACGCAGATAGTCATCACAACTAAATTCAAATTGGCTATAGAATATAGCTATTCATTTCAATTCATTTAGGAGAACAGATAAAAAGTCAGAGTTAAACTATTATTTTATTAAAACTATCGGTATTTATGCACTATAAATTGTTTACGCATAAATAATAATCAGATAGTATATAGGACATTCCTTAGCTATCTAAATTAGTCTTTGAACAAATATCCTTTCAGCTGTTATATGAAAAAAACCTTACTTAAGAGAGTATTTTGGATAATGCTAATCGCAGTATTATTAGCCTCTCTACTGCCCCATATCATAACAAGCTACTGGCTAATAGATATACTATCAAATTTTAAGATGCAACTTCTTATTATTTCGATTTTATTAGTGATTCCTACCTTAATACTTTTGAGAAAACAGGTGTTGGCAGTTCTAATACTCAGCATCAATCTTCTATGGAATCTATATTTTATTATTCCTCATTACACCGGAACATCCATTCCTGCAGTTGACCATCATTTTAAGATCTCAAGTATCAACTTGCTTTCCAGTAATACGAATAGAGAATTAACCATCAATTATATCCAGAATGAAGATCCGGATATACTTATTTTAATGGAATTAACTCCGAAATGGCTAAGCGCACTTGCGCCTGTGATCGCCAACTATCAACACACAGAGATTGTTCCCAGAAAGGATAATTTCGGAATCGCTATATTGAGTAAATATAAAATGAAAAGCTCCGTGGACTATTTTAATCTAAACGATAAACCTTCCATTATTGGAAATATGAGTAGTATGAAACAGCAATTTACGATCGTGGCGACTCATCCCGTTCCACCAATTGGCCAGCAGTCGTTTTTGAATCGGAATACTCAATTGTCTAATATAGCCAAAGATATTCCCAGATTTTCTAAAAATCTAATTATTGCCGGTGACTTCAATACTTCATCCTTTTCACCTCATTTCAAGACTTTGCTGGGAGAAAATTTAAAGGATAGTAGGATTGGTTTTGGTCTTCTTCCAACCTGGCCAGCAGATTATAAGATTTTACAGACAACCTTGGATCATTTCTTAGTATCTAAACATTTGCAGGTCACCAAAAGAACCACAGGTCCTGATATAGGTTCAGACCACCTGCCAATCACCATGACGATTGGTTTTGATCATTGAAAATATTAGTTTGCTTCAGTCTGGCCAACAATAACTTTATAAGATCTGAAATCAAAATAAATTCACTTTTTTATCAATGCATCAATCCAAAAAGAAAAACTACTTTAAAGGGAAAACAATATTTGTTATGTCTATTCTCATTATAACCACCACCTTTTTAAGTGTCTGGCTAAATGGTATGAGCTACAATAGAGGAATCACCACGAACTTCTACCTTTCTCTATCTATTATTGGAGTGATTCTATTTTTGTTCATGACTTACGGACTCTACACTGGCGCCGAGCTCAAGGATAATTTTCCAAAATTCAGAAGTTATAAAAAGGGAGAATTTTTGGTTATGATACTCCGGGTAACTTCGAAATGCCCACTTCGAGTGTGGGTGATGGAATAGCAGGCGTTCTTATTTCCATACTGTTCTGGATCCTCATGACCATTGCCATGATCTTATTACTCATAATACTGGAAGCATTATTCTGGTTCATCTTATTCATCCTTATTTTGATGCTCTACTGGTTATTTTCTAGAGCATTAAAACTGGTTTTTAGCAGATCAGGTAAAACTGTTGGAAATATTCTACTTTCCATGACTTACTCAATCACGTACACGATTTTATACTTAAGATGGATCTTTGTGATTGCTTTCCTGACAGATACGTTTTAGAGTTTTTGCTTTTTATTGCCAACCTAAATAAGCTCAGCTACATTTATATGGTGAATTTTTAAATCCACTATTCTTCTCAATTTAGATCTTTTTCAGAATTTATATACAACGCCGTAAGCATTATTAATTATGAAGCCAGAACTTGTTTAACTTCTGAAGATGTCAATTTTACAGCAGAAAAAATACCGAACTGATACCCTTAATTTTTGCTGAAGTGCCTTCAGATAGAATTTCCGACTAAATCACAGTTTTTTCCGCCAGTTGTGTATATTTAACTGTTCACTGAAGATTGATGTGCTTCAATGAGTAAATCTGTAATATTTAAAACCACCAACCTATGAAATTCAAATTTGTCCTAATTATTGCACTATTATTCTGTTTTACCGGCATAAATGCTCAGGAACAGAAGTCCGATCCAAGGCAACCATATTCGATTACAGAACTAAAATTCGAGACTAGAAAATTAAAAGAATTAACTGAGTTCGATTGGAATTCTCTGGATACCATCTTTGCAAACAATACTCCTGAAACAGAGATTAACCTGATTTTTGAATTAAACGGAAATGTCCGTATAAAAAACACAAAAGTAGATAACATCAAGTTTGTAGTTTCTGGTAAGACTTCAGAACTTGATTCTCTAAAGGTCAAGGCTCAGAAGCTTATCAGCAAACTTGAGTCAAATATGGACTAATAAGTCATTCGAATTCGACAGTTCCGATTTCAGAATATTTCTACCTACTTCTAAATTTTTGCTCTTGAATCAATAAGGATAATCTAATGAGAAAATTACTACTAAGCCTGGCACTACTTCCCATGTTGATCCAGGCACAATCAGATAAAATCGAAAATTCAGAAGTCATTAATAAGCAGATTCAGGCTGAAACTGCTATGATCGATGATTCCATCAATACTCGTGCGGAAACTGAAGAAATGCAATTATTATATAATTTTGAGAATATCAATAAATCTGAGTTCAGTTTTAATGGTGAATCTATCAAGGGGCGTTATTATGTTCTTAGAATGAAAGAATTTCTGGATGGTACATTAATCGAAACCAGTAGTCTTTTCGACGAGCGTGGTAACAAGATGTTTTAGGTGGATTCCAGTCATACTTCCTTTAAATTGATGAGTAAGATCGATCAAGGTGACCTTAAGATCTGGCTAAGAGGTCAACAATTTGGCAGCAAACAATCTTATTTCGCACTTACCAACGACAATGGCAGGTATGTCGCCAAAGATTTCTTCGGAAGTAAAAAAATATTGCAGGAAGATATCAATAAAGCCTTTCATTTGATGGCGATTATAACACCTAACAGAAATCCTGATGGGTCCGGATCCTATTGTCGGGTAGCACAGTCTGAAATTGATCCTGAAAAGTTGGGGACAGCTTTTGGTATCCCGCATTATTACCTGATCGAAATTGAATTTATTGATTCTGAAGAGTGAAAATTTATTTTCTTCCGAAGAAAATGAGCGAATAACCAAGGGTTTAACCCTAAGCGTTAGTAGTTTAATATATTAGCGTACTGAATGTTTTCTATTGTTCCTATGCACCGTTAATAGTGCTGAAGTGTGAAGGTCAATTCTATTTGGATATCCAAATAGAATTTCTAAATTTGACAAACATCAAAAATTACATCAATGCATCACAAATTTTACCTGTCTCTGCTATTGGCAGTTGCAGTTCTATTTTCATCCTGCACTTCAGACGATAGTGCTCCATCAATCGATTATTCCATCAAATCTGACGATCATCTAAAAATCCTGAGTCAGTATGACAACGGCTGGATCAAAGAAGCAAAACATGTAGAATCAGAAGACCTGCCTATACATGAGGTTACGTATCATGAAAATGGATTCATCAAATCGGCTAAAGTATATAACTTCTATCAGGATCGGGAATTATATATGGAGGTGAGAAGAGATGAACAAAACCGACCTCTATGGTCCAGGTACTATACTCCTGAGTGCGATGTATGGTTTGAAACGGCGTATGAGAATGGTTTAGTTTCAGAAAAAATCGTCTACAGCGAACTAGGAACTTCGATACACACTTACACAAATGGAGAAATCACTTCCATTGAATTTATAAGTACGAATGGCCTGGATAAAAGTATTACTTCCTATGATCTGGAAACAGGTACAAAAAACGTGAAAATCACCAAAAATTCTGAAGTGATTCTGGAACAGCAATTTAATGATCAGGATGATTTTGGTTCGGGTATTCTAACGAGTAACCACGCTCCAAAGGCCAATCCTTTCAATGAACCTCAAAACGGCTACTTAACAATAGGAACGTCTTTTAAACATAGTCCTGTCTGGCAATTCAATGCAAATCCTAAAGATGATGTGATTGGTTACAGAAAGTATGCAGGTTTGCACCCAACAGCTTCAAAATTTGCAGTGCAGCACGCAGTTAATTTTGAGATGTATCAATCTATTATTGAACAATATCCTTATACTGAAGACCAGGTTTTAATCCTTGGTTATAAAGAAAATGAAGGAAATGCTGCAATAATTGACGTTAGTAGAGACGAAAGGTTAGCTATTGATGCAGAACGGCTTGAAAATCCCGACTTATTTGCTCTTAAATATGGAGATCAGTACGTAAATAAAATTCATTACGGGAAAAATCTTATAGTCGTTGGCGCGTTACGAAATATGCCAACGCATGTTACAGCGATTGAGCAAGTGAACAAGATCGCAGAAAAGCGGATGAACGACATTTTAAACGGCACTAATTTGGTGAGTGAGAATGAAATGGAGATACTAAATAAAATTTGGTTCGAAGTCAAATTATTTTCCACCTTCAAGAATCAGAGAAACGGGATAGTACTCGAGGACACTGATGATTATCAGGAAGCTTTGGATGAGTTTATAGCAGCGGATCCTGAAATTATCCAGTTTGAATATGCTAAATTCGAACACCTGGTTCAATAAAACTCTAAACGTTTGACATAAAAGCCATCCATTTCCGGATGGCTTTTTCTTTTCTGAAATTTAAATATTTTATATTAGAGCGTTATTACGATTATATATGGTCAAATTTTTCTTCCGAAGTAGATTCTTAAATACTATTTGTGTTCTATTGCTTATGACTGCCGCAACGGTCAATTCCCAGAATAAAATATCTGGAACCGTTCTTAGTGCCGAAGATTCAACCGCAATCATAGGTGCTTCCATATACTTTGATGGAACCAGTATTGGGGTTTCTTCAAATCAGGATGGGGATTTTGACATCTCCTTTATGGATAATAATTCCGCACTAATAATTACTTCTCTTGGTTACGAAGCGCTTGTATTAGATGCTTCAGAAATATTAAAAAATCCTGTAGATTCAAAATACTACTTACCTTTTAAACGTGAGGAGCTGGAAACTGTTTACCTTGAAACAGACCCATGGAGCAGATCGCGAAAACTTCGGCACTTCAGAAAAGAATTTCTGGGAAGGAACTACGCGATGTACAACTGTAAGATTATAAATGAGGACGCAATTAAGCTTAGATATTCCCCTTCAGAAAAAACTATGAAAGCTACCGCAATTGAGCCTTTAATCATACATAACGAATATTTAGGGTATGCCATTAGTTACAGGCTTGCCGACTTTGAGCTGGGATTCCAGATGAATGCGGTCTACTTCTACCCTATTCCACTTATTTTGCTGGTTCAGCCTACTTTCAGCCACTAGAAAAGAAAATCAGCAGAAAGGTATTGAGAAACAGAGATCGTAGTTACTATGGCTCATCACTGCATTTTATGCGCTCACTTTACAAACATAAACTGGAAGAAAACAACTTCGCGATCTATCATAAACGTTTCCAGGTGCCTACCTACAAATTTTTCAACATTAGCGAGGAAGGAAAAAGTCAAAAAATAGAATTACTTACAGATGAATTGAGCATTCTCTACGATAAAACGGAGCAGTCTGCGATCGTTTCAAAAAATGCGTTTACCATAGATCAATTTGGAAATCCGTCGCCACCAGAAGCCATACTTCTAAAAGGAATAATGTCTGAAAAACGAATTTCAGAACTTCTTCCTCTGGACTATAAGATCAACTAGAAAAGTGTGAATAAAAGTTTGGAATTTAATTCTACCATCAATTAGTATAGTATGTTATTTAATGATCTATCTTCACTCCCTAAATAACTAAAATACAAGATGCTTCTTTTCTGGATATCAACCATCATCGCATTTATAATTATCGCATATATTGTACATAAATTCTTCTTTAAAGATGTTCGAGGGAACCCAGCTGAGGATAAAAGGCTATGGAAATTCTGGGGTATAAGACCGTTTTACTGGCAGGGAGTTTTCCTTATTGCGCTGGGAATTCTTGCACTAATTCTGGCAATTATTAAATGGAGCGGCGTCTGGCCTTTACTTAATTAAACTTAGAATTTCTACGGAAATGTTTATTGTTATTGAAGAACTATTCGAAAAATGATACTTTAGAGGCAAGATACCGTAGTTCTAACCGTTATACTAGTTTGTATAACTAGTCGTTCAAAATTTTATAGCTGTTCCATGAAAAACATTTACAAATTTGCTGCATTTTTAATTGTGTGTTTATGCAGTTTCCAAAGCGCCACAGCTCAAATGAGTGCATCTTTTCATACTAATGCACACTATTCAAAAATTGGTCTGGGATACAATTTCAATGAGAGACTCTGGCTGGACGGTCGAATCTATTCTGGCACCACCATTGAAGGAATCACTCCAGAAGTCAGTTTAAACTATAATTTTATTCAACGTGAAATTTATGAAACCTATTTTGGCGCTGGAGTGGTTTTAAATCATTTAAATGCTGTTGTATTGCAGTCTGGATTACAATTAAAACCGATCGAAAACCTGCGAAATTTCTCATTCATATTGGAAGCGCAGCCACAGTATAATTGGGACTATGAAACATTTTATTTTAATGCCTTTGGAGGGATTAGGTATAAATTCAATTAAAGTCTGAAACTCTGTATTCAAATGCTACCTTATGATTTCAAAATTACTTAAGATGCTCTTTGAACAAAATAAAAAAGAGATAGGCTTTGATTCAAATATCAATTATAATGATAAACACAAGCTAAAAGATGGTGAAAAAATCAATATTAGAACTCCAGAGATTGATGGATATGATAACCTAAAACTCACCAAATGGTTCGTCAAAAATGAGGATTTTGTTTATCATGGTATGATTATTTGTGAACTTTCCAATAAGCATATAACTTTTGAAAATGAAACATTCTATTCAGGCAATATAGAACTAGTGGCTACCATGGATATATATTTAGAAACCGGGGATATAATTTTTAAATTACACGGTTAATAAAGAACTCAAACTACAATCATCAATATTGAATTAATCATTAAATTTTATCAAGCTGATATCATTCCACTATTGTAGAATTTGCGTATAAACAATGCTATTGAAAAAACATTAAAACAATAACTATGCTGAAATTTTTTATCTCTTTTATAATATGTACCTCGGCCATCTCTCAAAATATTAAGGATCAGGCTAATTACCTGGCTATATATGAGCTCGAGCATCAACCTGACTCCACCAATGTAGATTCGAAGAAAAAGGAATCCATGAGGCTATATATAGGAGATCATATTTCCATGTTCGCGAGTAGTGGGACGGTAATAAAAGATTCTCTTCTTGCCAATACAGATCGATCCAATAAAAGTATTGCAGCACTTACAAAGATACAAAGTGAAGCACCGGACACAGATTTCACATATTGGATTTTCAAAAATTCAAAGTCTGGTGATATTAAACTATACGATAAAATCGTGAAGAACACGTATCATTATGAAGAGGTTGAGCCGCTAATGCAATGGAACATCGAACCAGATACAAAAGAAATTGCCGGTTATGACGTTCAAAAAGCTACTACTACATTTCGAGGAAGAGATTATACTGCCTGGTTCACACCAGAAATTCCTATTTCCAACGGACCCTATAAATTCTCCGGACTTCCAGGTTTAATTATTGATATTGTAGATGTAAACAATGAATACTCCTTTAAATTAAAAAGTTTCAAAAAACTTAATCCATCAAGGTTTATTGAAGTTCCTTCAGAAAAATCTATAGAACTTAGTAGGGAAAAGCTAACAGAATTATGGGATAATTATCATCGGGATCCATTTAGCTCTCTGGAGCAGTCAGGAATTACTTTTGGATTTGAAGCAGGAGTGAAAGAAGAATTGATGAAGAATCATCGTGAAGAACGCAAACTAATTAATAATCCTCTTGAACTTGAGTAAAACACTACGATTTACAAATTTTATAGCATTCGATTTCCTTTGAAACGTAAGCTTAAATTTTTGATTTTCGCTGTAGTCTAGAGTGATTACAAAGATATCATACGGAGATTCGTGAAATTTAGAAGAATTGAAGAAATAATACTGACCTACTGGAACTGCATAATTGATAATGAAAAGCTTATTGCTACTTTTAATTTTACTCTTGAGCAGTTGGTATACATCAGCTCAAATTTCCGGGAACGTAAAGAATGAAAAATCTCAAAATTTAAGTGGAGCATCTATTCTACTAAAAAAGGATTCCTCCAGTGCAATTATAGCTTATGCCATAACAGACGCTTCAGGTAATTTTAAGCTTAATATTGATTCTGATCTACCTAAATTTCTATTAGAGGTAACCTACATAGGTTACGGAAAATATTCCGAAGAAATAAAAAGTAGAAATCAATTTGTGGCGATTAAACTGGAACCATCTTCAGAAGCCCTGAAGGAAGTTATTGTAAAATCTGAAATACTTCAGCAAAGAGGTGACACCCTAAGCTTTACCGTTTCAGCATTCAAGGGTAAAGAAGATCGCGTAATTGCAGATGTACTGCGAAAGATTCCTGGAATTCAAATTATGCCTAGCGGGCAAATCAAATATCAAGGTAAACCGATACAGAAGTATTACATTGAAGGATTAGATCTTTTGGAAGGTAAATATAACCTTGCCAATGAAAATCTAAATGTGGAAGCGGTATCAAAGATCGAAATTCTGGAAAATCATCAGCCTATAAAAGTACTCGACTCCCTGGAATTTTCAGATCGCGCTTCTTTGAACATCAAGCTTAAGAAGGATATCACTGTTAGCGGTACGGCTGAACTTGGTATTGGCGCAACACCAATATTATGGCAGGCTAAGGCGACTCCTATGCTGTTCGCTAAAAAAAGACAGACCATTGTGACGTATCAATCTAACAATACTGGCAAAGATTTAAATAGAGAAATTAACGATTTTTCATTCAGTTCAAAGGGTTATGAATTTAACTTGAATGAAGAAAACTGGCTATCGATCCTGAAAATAGCAGAACCACCATTTTCTCAAGAACGCTGGCTGGATAATAACGCACATTTAGGCTCTGTTAACTACCTGAATAAATTGCAGAACGACATTGAATTAAAAACCAACATATCATACTTAAATGACAGACAGGATCGTATCGGAGAAAAGCGTACAAGTTTCTTCACTCCTGGGGATACAGTGAGATTATCCGAAGTAACATCAAATCAGTTTTTTATCGAAAAGATAGATGGAAAAGTGACCTTGGAAAAAAACACTAAAAATGATTACCTTAAAAATCAGCTGGAATTTAAAAAGACCTGGAATTTAGATCTTGGTGATCTTGAAACTACCGAAAGCTCTATAATTCAGTCAAATAGTTCACCCTTTACTGCAATTCGAAACAGACTCGATGTAATAAAGCCAATCGGAAAACAACTGATAGATTTTAATTCCAGTATAGCTTACAAAAACACAGATCAAAGTCTCAAGATACAACCCGGTCCCTTTATTGAACTTATCAATGACTCGGTAAACTATCCCAGTTTCGAACAGGATCTCGTAGAAAAGCAGGTGTTTCTGGATCACTCTGCCGGGATTAGAAAAGCTTTTGGTGCATTCACCATATCTCCTAAAATTGGATATAGTTACCAAAAGAGGATTCTTGAAACCAGTATAAGTAAAGAAGATATATTCACCGATCGGCGATTTCTCAATGAACTGGATTATGAAGATTCTGAAGCTTACCTTAAGAATACACTAAGTTTCGAAAGCATTGACGAAGTATGGAAAATCCAACTTTCAAGTCCGCTAAAATATAAGTCGATCCAGTTAGATACATTTGGTGCTCAAAGGTCTGAGATCAACCGACTGCTTTTTGAACCTCAACTATCTCTATTTAAAAAGATTTCAGCCAACTGGGAGGCCTCCATATCTGGTGGACTAAATTATGAGTTCGGAGATATAAAAAGATTATTCCCGGGTTACGTCGCGACCAACTATAGAAATATCCAGCGGTACGAAAATCCAATCTTAGAACAGCAAAATCAGAATTACAGAACTCGTTTGACTTATAGGCAACCACTATTTCAATTTTTCGCGAATGCTTCCTATAATTATCGAAGAACAGCTAATAATCTACTATTTACTTCAAAAATAGCGCAAAATGGACAGACAGTAGTAGGCGCAATTGCAGCTGACAATATTTCCAGCGCTCATGTTTTCAATTTTGATACTAGCAAATTCTTTGGCAAAATTCAAAGTACAATTAAATTAAATTCCAGCCTTAGTTTCAGCTCTCAGGACAGAGTCTTAAATGAATCGAAAGTGCAAGTAGAAAATAGATCAGTAAATTTTGCCCTATCAATAGATTCTGAAATTACTGAATGGATGAGTATAAATTATAACTCCAGTTTTACTTTTTCCCGTTTAAGTATTGATGCTGAGCCACTTCAGAATATAAAGAATATGAAACATCTATTAGCTACATACCTTTTTCTGAAGGACAATCAATATATTGATATTGAAGTCGAATACTATGGTAATGATTTTGAAACTAATAATGATAACTACTTTCTGAATATAGGTTATCAGTACTCTATAAAAGAAACCGGACTAGATCTGAATCTAAGCTGGAATAATATCTTGAATACAAAAGAATATGTAGATATCTATGCATCAGAATTTAGTTACATAGAGAACCGTTATATGTTGAGACCCTCGCAAATACTAGCTTCTGTAAAATTTTCCTTTTAAAGAAAGACAACCACAGATATTTGATTACGAGTACTTTATCTGAAGGACTTAGATTAAAATTATTTTTTCGGAAAAAAGCTGTAACAAACTAATGTTTAATTCGTTGTAATAATACACCATGAAAAAATATAATTCATGATCAAAATTATTGTAAGCCTTGCTATGCTTTTAGCAAGTAGTATTGTCACATCACAAAATCAACCACAAAACATTCAGACTCAACTGGACTCGATCTGGAAGACCGACCAGGATATAAGATTCGAGCTCATAAAACTTCAGCAGGAAGGGAAAATGAATTCAGATGAAACGAAGGAACTGGTGCAACAAATGAAAACCCAGGACTCTGTAAATCTGGAAAAGGTTGAAAGTATACTTCAGAACGGATGGCCAGATGATCTCAACATGCAAGGGAATCAAACTATTTTCCTGGTGATTCAGCATGCGGATCTACAAACTCAAAAAGAATATTATGCGGTAATTGAAAAAGCTGTGCAGGATAACAAAACATTCCCCGCGAACCTGGCTCTCTTAAAAGATCGAATGGCCCTTCGTGAAGGTAAAAAACAAATTTATGGTAGTCAGATTTTTATCGATTCCAATACCGGTAAGAAGTACGTACAGCCTCTTCAAAATCCTGAAGGAGTAGACAAACTACGCGCTGAAGTTGGCTTACCTTCCATGGAAACTTATTTGCAACAATCATTTCAAATGGACTGGAACCTTAAAGAATATTATAAGAATTTGCCAGAGATTGAGAAACTGCTTGAAGAAAGGAAGTCGGCGATATAAAGTTTTAGATACATATCTTGACTATCAGTTAAAAAATTTGGAACATCATTGGTAATTTTAAAAGTTCATTTTAAGTTATTTTTGGAAAAAGATAAATAGATAACTACACACCTAATGCCTGCTACCAAAAGTAAAATTCTTATTCGAACCCTCCTTTTAGCTGGTACGGTGATATCGCTTTATTTTGTTCCATGGATACTCATCTGGGCGTGGATACTGCCATTACCGGACACCGTGCAGGAACAATTAAACGAAGGTATCGAGCATGGTTTTGATGGCACTATAGTATATATTCAGCAGGGAGATCACCCAGCAGAATATTATGCAGCCGGATGGCATGACCGCGACCGCATGATTAGAGCTTATCCCGAAGCTTATTTTAAAATTGCGAGTATTGGCAAACTGTATGATGCGGTCGCAATTACGAAACTGGTAGCCGAAGACCTTATATCTCTAGATAAAAGTATCCTTGAATACTTTCCTGAGTTTGCCGGCCGAATCGAGCATGCTGAAAATATCAGCGTTCGAATGCTGGTCCAGCACCGAAGTGGTATCCCGAATTTTACTGATGTCCCGAACTTCTGGATGCATCCGCCGGAAAATGAAGAACAAACCCTGGAACTATTCCTTGACAAACCAGCCAGTTTTGCACCGGGAACAGATTATGCCTATTCAAATTCGAATTATTTCCTGTTAGGTTTGCTCATGGAGAAGGTTACCAAAAATTCCAAAGCACAGGTGATAGAGAAAAAAATCCTTGAACCCCTGAAACTTAAAAATACTTTTTTCAGCCTGAATGAGATTGATCTGGATAAACTAATGAGCGGTTATTATGTTGGAGTTGAAGATGATATCAAGTCTACTAATTACCATTCGATGATCGCTACAGCGCAGGATGTGGGAATCTTTATAAAAGCGCTGAACACTGGTGAAATCCTTACCAAAGAGGAGAATGATATCTATTCTTCCATCTATAAATACGATCATACCGGATTAATTCCTGGTTACCAGAGCATTGCAAAATATCATGAAAATATCGATACGGTAGTGATCCAGTTCGTTAATACCGCAAATTTTGATGGCTATACCTGGAGTATTTCTGAAATTGTTTATGGCCGAATTCTAAAAATATTAGAGAAGCGCGACTAAGATTTATCTATTTGCCTGCAATAATTTCAAGTGTAAATGCTGTAATAGCATGATCGATTTACCATCCTTAATTTCTCCCGATTTAATCATTTTCAACGCATCAGAAAACTTAAGTTCAAGGACTTCAATGTCCTCCTGTTCTTCAGCGACACCTCCACCCTCGCCTATTTTCATTTCTTCATGATATTCAGCTATAAAGAAATGTACAATCTCGGTCACCGAACCAGGAGACATATAAGCTTCAAAAACCTTTTCGAAATTGGAAATCTCATACCCGGTTTCCTCCTGCGTTTCTCTTCGAATACAATCTTCAGCATTATCCATTTCCAATAATCCCGTACAGACTTCGATCATCATCCCTGAAGGGTTACCGTTCAAAAACGTAGGCATTCTAAACTGCCTGGTAAGAATTAAAGTTTCATTCTCTAAATTGTATAAAAGAATCGCGGCGCCATTTCCGCGATCATAAGCTTCTCTACTTTGATTTTCCCAAATACCGTCATTTCTTCGGAAGTCAAAATTCACCTTATTAAGCGTAAACCAGTTATCAGATAAAATTTCTACTTCTAAATTATCTACTCTTTCCTGTTCCATGTCTTCGGAAAATTTTAAACATGCAAGATACTGAGCAGTTTCCATTCGAAATCGTGAAAACCAGTTATTGTGCATAAAAACTTCAATTGGTTGAATTACAAATAATTTGCTAACTTGAACTTCATTGAAAATGAATGTTTTACGAAAATCACAAGGCATGTCTGTAGAGCGAGGTCCCAAAAGTTTACACGAGCACAATAAATCATTACTGTATTCACAAAAACCTAAGTTCAAGGAAGATCTTCGGGACCCGATCAATAGTGATCGTATACGTTTGGATGGTGTCAAATTCAGAAATTACTCTTCAGAAGAGCTTGAGCAGATATTAGCTGAAATAAAACTTAATGCTGCCCGGGATCTCCAACATCAATATAAGTTGATGGTTATATCTTCGATCATTTCCCTTTTGATCATGCTCTTTTTAAAGTATAAATTAGATCAAAGATTCAGCATCGTAGAATCTGCAGCTACCGATCTACTATAATCACTTAGATTTCCTGACTTCAGAAAACAGTAATTATAAATAGCCAGCTATCTGGACCATAAATCTTATATTTCAGCTATAAAAAATTTAGAGAAATACCAATGAAGAAAATCTTAGCAAGCCTATTATTACTACTTACACTTAGCTTAAATGCACAGGAAATTTCAGAAAAAGAAAACCAGGATGATTATCTACATGAACTAATCGCAGATCTGGTTCAAAAAGATGAAATTACGAAGGATCCTGTCATCATTTTAAATGAACAACTTCTAACAACCGAGGCTTTGGATACACTGAACATTTCAAAATTCGAAATAACCTCTTATGCCGTTATCAAGAAAAATCAGGAAGATGTCGAGGACAAATTTGGTAAACAAGGACTGAATGGAGTGCTCATGATCAAAACCAAATCTTTTCAGGAGACCCTAAGCGATGAAGATTATCTGGCGAAAGAGGATGTTTTGTATCTGATTGATGGTAAAGCCACACATAGCTCGATGCTTAAAAATATGGATCCGGAAACCATTGCTAAAATTGATGTTTTGAAAGATCAGGATTCTATCGCAAAATATACAGATGAGGAAGTCAATGGAATTATAAAGATTCAGCTAAAAAAAGGGAGTAAGTAACAGTGTACTGCAATGCGTATTATAAACTTTATAATTTTTACTAAATTGAAGGAAGTTTAATAAAAGTATTGAATCATGAGTAAACCAGACTTCAGTAATCTACGCTGTATCTATATTAATTGTACTCTAAAAAAATCACCAGAGGAGAGCCATACTTCTAAATTGATAGAACTTTCTGCAGAGATCATGCGGCGGGAAAATGTGGAAGTGGAAGAAATAAGGGTTGTCGATCATGATATTGCTACTGGTGTGTATCCCGATATGAAAGAACACGGTTGGGATAAGGATGAATGGCCAGCTATTTATGATAAGATCATGGCTGCCGATATCTTAGTTCTTGGAACTCCTATCTGGCTTGGAGAAAAATCTTCCATTGCGCAGAAACTTATCGAAAGATTATATGCCATGAGTGGTGTTCAAAACGATAAAGGTCAGTATGTCTTTTACGGTAAAGTTGCAGGCACGCTTATCACCGGGAATGAAGATGGAATCAAACATTGTGCGATGGGGATTCTTTACTCTATGCAACATGTTGGTTTCAGTATTCCTCCTCAGGCCGATGCAGGCTGGATAGGTGAAGTTGGGCCTGGGCCAAGTTACGGTGATACCGAGTGGAAAGACGATAAACTTGATCCACCAGCTGGTTTTGGAAGTAATTTTACTAATAAGAATACTACTTTCATGACCTATAATTTAATGCATTTAGCGTCCACTCTCAAAAAACAAGGCGGTTATCCTGCTTATGGAAATTCGGCGGAAGGCTGGGAAGATGGTAAGCGCTGGAATTTTGAAAATCCTGAGTACAGCTAAATGTAATTCCAGAATATAATTAATGAGAATCGTTTTGAACTTTTTGCTTTTCCAGAGAAATATTATTTTCACAGCCTTGCCTATCTCTCTACTGATTGCCGCTCTAACTTCTGAATTTTCAAATTTTGGATTCTTCTACTTTCTTACCAGTGTTTTGATTCACCTCAGTGTTTATAGCATCAAACCTCCTAAAGAACTATTTTTTTATTTAAATAACGGAATCTCCAGAGTTCAGCTCTTTTTGAGTACAATTCTTATTTCGGTTTTAATGATCCTTATATCGCAGCTTTTTGAGTAAACTTGAACTGGATAGTGTACAAAAGACTTATGATGGTCAAAAGATCCTGAACGATGTTTACCTACAGTGTTCAACTGGAGAAGTGGTTGGTTTGCTGGGAAGAAACGGAAGTGGGAAATCAACGCTACTGAAGATCATGTTTGGGTCATTAACGGCTGACAGCCGGTTTCTAAGAATAGACGAAAAGGTTTATACAGGCTCAAAAACGATTCGTGATATTAAGTATTTACCGCAGGATAGTTTTTTAATTAAAAGTATCAGTGTAAAGAGTACTATCAATTTATTTCTTAGCGGCGAGTATAGCCGAATAGTTCTGGAATTACCTATAGTGAAGCCGTTATTGCGAGAACGAGTAGGCCATTTAAGTTTTGGACAAAGAAGAACCCTGGAAGTTCTGCTTTTACTTTTTTCTGAATCCAGGTTTCTATTGCTGGATGAACCTTTTAATGGACTCAGTCCTACCAGCAGAGAAGTAATTTCGAAACTTATCCAGGAGAGAAAAGAACATAAAGGCATCATCATTACAGATCATGATTACCGCAATGTAATTTCACTATCAGATCGAATCATGCTAATGGAATATGGTAATCTTCGGAAAATTGAAGATCTGGATGGCTTAACTTCGTACGGTTATCTCACTTAGAACTTTTGTAAATTAAGCCTTGCTCGTACTGAAATTTCAGAAAAAGCATTAAATCGTAACTTTAGGCAAAAGAGGCTATGAAAAATCATTACAATTTGTACTTGTTATTACTGCTTGCATTAACAATGACCGCATGCGGACAGACAATAAAAGATAACACAGACGAGAAAACCTATACTTTTAAAGACGGCGATCCAAACGGAATTGGAAAGTGGTATATGGGTAGAGAGATCGCGCATGTCATGGGTTACCAGGGAATAAACTGGCTGGAAAGATCTGATCGCGAAAAAGAGGAAAATACAAGTCAGTTGCTGAAGAACATGAATATCCAGCCTGGTGATACGATCGCTGATGTTGGTGCCGGCAGTGGTTATCATGCTTTTAAAATGGCGAAATTGGCTACCGAAGGTTTTATTTATGCCATAGATATACAGCCGGAAATGCTTCAGGCGATTTCAGTAAAGCAGTCAGAACAACAAGTAAATAATATTCAAACCATTCAGGGTTCAGAAAAAAGTATTAACCTGGATGAGAATTCAGTTTCAAAAATATTGCTGGTGGATGTCTATCATGAATTTAATTTTCCGAAGGAAATGATAGAATCCATGCATAAATCTCTGATTTCTGATGGTAAGATCTATCTGATCGAGTATAAAGCTGAGGATGCGAACATTCCAATCAAGGAAATTCATAAAATGAGCGAAAAACAGGCGGTAAAAGAATTTGAAGCTTCCGGTTTTAGACTAGAGCAGAATATTGAGAATCTACCCTGGCAGCATTGCCTGATCTTCGTAAAGGAAAAAATGAACTAGTTCTGCTGAAAAAATCTAATAAATCTATAAATTCAGCAATTCTAAATCCAGATCAATCTGAGAAAGTTTTTTAACCTATGACGTGGAAATACCTGTTTCTAAGCATCTTTGTGAGTTTTATGTTCTATGCACCCAACTCATATGCGCAACTCCCGGATATCGAGATCATGCATGAGCGCAGAGGGGATAAAAGTATCGAGTTCAGTTACCGGAAGAATAAACCGGGTACATACTATCTAAAGTTGGAGTTTCCAGATCTTAAAAACACCAACCACGGTGATCACAAACAGATCCTGGATCATGACTATGGCAATCTTACCGTATTGCGTCCAATTAATCGGGAAGAGGAAATAGGCTATTCCTATACCTTCTCCTATATACGGGGCATTCCAAATCCTGAAGTGGACTCAACTTTTAAGTACTTGTTACCTCTGAAAACTTCAGGAACCGCCAGAATAGTGGAGACCACGCAAAATAATGCAGCCGAAACCCAGGAGGTGCTTCCAGGAAACTGGATATCCTATATAATCACAAAAGGTGAGAGTTTTCCTGTTCACGCAATGAGGGAAGGTGTAGTTGTAGAAGTACGAAATTCAAAATCTGATAGTATTTCCCAAGATGTAAGAAGTAGTATTATTGTTGAGCATAAGGATGGAACCTATGCAAATTACCAGGGATTGGAAGATATAAAAGTTCTTCCAGGAGAAGAGGTAAATCCAAACCAATATCTTGGCGAAGCTCAGCAGTTCGAAGACCAGAAATACCGACTTGATTTTTCCATAAATTACATTTATAGTGAGAAATTCGAAAAAAACCGCCAGATTGCGTTGAAACAGGATGAGGCTAATTTTAAATTCCTGAAGCCGGTTTTCTATGCTAAAAATCATTCTGGAACTATCGATTCTGGCAAAGAATATACCATGGAAATGACTCAGGAAATCTTTACACAGGATTTTTCTAAAAGAGATCTTAGAAAATTTAAAAAGGATCCGTCACAGTTTAACTGGTCAAATTGATTAGCCTTAATTAAATTGTAATGAGTAAATATCTTTGATCAAGAAAAACGAGATTTTATATGTGGAGTACTATCATCATCATTTTTATCATTCTAACCCTCGTTCTATGGATCTGGGCACTTGTGGATATTCTAAAAACCAGGTTCAGTTCTCCCATTATGCAGGTCTTTTTAATCCTTATGATCTTTTTATTTCCTGTAATTGGATCACTTGTATACTTTCAATTCAAGCATAGGTTTACGGATTCAAAAAGAAGCTTTGAACCTGTTTTCAAACCGAGAAATTAGCATTCAATTTCTACATTCTTCTGAAGTTAAGCTTAATAAAGAATGCTGCTACCGGTATAAAATTTTCTTCGGAAGTAGTCAACAGTCTTCCTGGCTATCAAATTTGTTGTAGTATGATAGTTTTCTGAAACATTTTCCTATTTTCGTCGGAAGGTGAAGCCCTTATGAATAAACAGAAATCAAGAATTAAACAGGCCCGGATCTTAAGGATTTTCAGAAAGATACATCGTACTATGGGTGCTTTTTTATTCTTTTTCTTTTTTATCGTATCCATCTCCGGAATCCTTCTGGGAGCCAAGAAAAATACTGCTGGCTATATTCTTCCAGAAACCCAAACCGGGCAAACTTCAAATTTTGAAGAATGGAAATCTATAGCTGTTCTGGAAAATATTGCACAACAAACATTGAAGGATTCAGTTTCATCTTTATTATCCCACGATATTGACAGGATGGATATTCGAAAGGAAAAAGGTATTGTAAAGTTTCTTTTCAAAGACCATATTCACGAGATACAACTTGATGGTACTACTGGTGAAGTACTAAATATTGGCCAGAGAAGATCTGATGTTATCGAAAATATCCATGATGGTTCTATTGTAGATGATTACCTGGGCACCGGTGGCTATTTTAAATTGGTCTATTCTGTTAGTATGGGAATTGCATTACTAGTATTTACCATTACCGGATTCTGGCTTTGGTATGGTCCCAAAAAATTGCGTAAGACCGGCAGATAATCTATTTTAAAAGCTTCTCTCCTACTTCGTAATGTATATAGTTTCGCTTCATCCATAAATATCCAAAGCAATCTATTAAAGGTTTGATCAACCTGTTTCGCAATCCAAACTTTGCAGTTCCTGCTATTCTTGGATAATGGCGAATTGGGATCTGAATCACTTTTCCTCCCTGTAACATGATCATTGCCGGTAGAAACCTGTGTAGTCCTTTAAAAAAGGGAATTCGCTTAGCGTAATCTGTATGCATGATCTTTAGTGGACAACCCGTATCATACATCCCGTCGTTTGTGAAAAAGTTTCTGACGTTATTGGCTACCGTGGAAGAAAGGTTCTTTTTAAAAGAATCCTTCCGCTGATTCCTGTAGCCATTTACTAATTGATAATTATTGATTTCCTTGAGCAGAACTTCAAAGTCTTCAGGATCTGTTTGGAGATCAGAATCTATATAACCAGTAAGACTTGTGGATACATGATCGATCCCAGCTTTGATCGCCGCACTCAAACCGGCGTTTTTCGTAAAAGATATGTAACCGAAATGTTCAGATCTTTCACAGATTTCCCTGACCATTTTTAAACTATGATCTGTTGACCCATCATTTACCAGTAATATTTGAGTGGGAACACTGGATTTTTCTGCATACTCTCCAAGTTTCTGCTCAACGCGGAGCAAGTTCTCTTCTTCGTTATATAAGGGAACTATAACAGTTAATTGGTGCATTCAGAAATCTTAGTCAATTAATATATGAAAATCTTAAACTGCCGCAAATATATAAATATTGCTTAATAGTAGTTCCCATATGATTCCGAAGCATAAAAAAACCGACAACACAAATGTTGCCGGTTCCATTTGTCGAGATGACAGGATTTGAACCTGCGACCCCACGCCCCCCAGGCGTATACGCTACCAGACTGCGCCACATCTCGATTGCTTAGCAAAAATAAGCTGGTTTTGTAGAAATATCAAAATAATTTCGAGTAAACAATAGCCTTACTAAAGGTCCATTTCTTCCATAAAAGTATCTGGATGAGCTCCAGTACGCGTATTATCTTCCAGACCATCAATTTCAGCTACCTCATCGTCTGTTAATTCAAAGTCGAAGACATCAGCATTTTCCTGAATTCGCTGTTTATGTACGCTCTTCGGAATAGTTACAACTCGCTTTTGCAGATCCCAGCGAATTACTATTTGTGCTTCAGACTTTCCGTATTTTTCAGCAATAGTTCCAATAAGCTCATTCTCTAGTATTTCTCCTCGCATAAGTGGTGACCATGCCTGATACTGGATCTTATTTTTCTTGCAGTAGTCAAGTATATTCTGCTGAATAAGCTTAGGATGAAATTCGTTTTGCAAGACCATTGGCTGCACTCCTCCGAGTTCTTTAATACTCTCCAGGTGATGGATCATACAATTACAAACTCCAATAGCTCTAATTTTTCCTTCCTGGTACAGCTCCTGCAAAACTTTCCAGGATTCCAGATATTTACCAGGCTTTGGCCAGTGAATCAGGTATAGATCCAGATATTCCAGTTCCATCCTTTCCAAAGTCTCTTCAAAAGCTTTACGTGTGGTTTCAATTCCCTGATCTTCTATCCAAAGTTTGGAAGTAATAAAAATCTCCTCTCTAGGAATACTGCTTTTCCTGATTGCTTCGCCTACTCCCTTTTCATTTCCATAAAAAGTTGCGGTATCTATCAATCTGTAACCAGTTTCCAAGGCCGCTTTAATTGCCTTATTTATCTCTTCTCCATTATCAGCTTTATAAACACCAAGACCTAAACCTGGCATTTTATAACCGTTATGCAATTCTATTTTATTACTAATGCTTTCTATCATCATCTTTTTTTTTAAAGTTAAGAGTAAGCGAGGAACATCTGATTCTCTAACTAGACTTTAAAAATTCTTTAACCTCTTTAAGATAAATTTCAGGTTTTTCAAGCCAACCATAATGACCACAGTCTTCCATTAAGATCAATTTTGAATCTTGGAAAATACTATCTGCATAGATCGCAATATCTTTATGAACAATCTCATCTACACCGTTCAGGATCAAAACAGGTTTATTAAACTTTTTCATTTCTTCGGAAACATCAAAATTAATGAGGTTCATATTCGCCCAAACCTGAGAATTGATTGCTCGATCTGTATTCATAAGCCTTTCTGCTACTTCTGAAGTTCTGGTGGAATCATTTAAATAAGCGATCGCCATTAGTTTCGCCCGTTGGTAAAGAGTCTCCCGCAGAGTATCACCAAAACTTATTTTCATAACCAATTGATTTAATTCATCGCGCTGGGATCTGCTCAATCTATCCTGAAGATTTGGGTAATCTCTCAATCTTAGATCCATGCCACCTGAGTGTGACTGTATCATCGCGCGTACTCTTTCAGGATATTTCGCCGCATAGGCATAAGCGAGCATTCCTCCAAAGGAATGTCCAAGTACGATCCAGTTCTCATATCCCAGGTGTTTTCTTAAAACCTCAATATCTTCCACCATAAGGTCGATGGTGTAGTCGGCATCGTTATTAGACAGAATTTTCGAATTTCCAGTACCTCTTTGATCGTAAGTGATAGTTCGATTATTTTCTGAAAGCAATTGTGCCAGTTCTCCAAAACCATCGCTTCCAATCCCAGGACCGCCATTTATGATAAGAACAGGGTCTCCAGCCCCATACGTACTGTAATGAAGTTTGCCATCTTTGTACTCGATCGTTTCTTCAGACTGAGCATGAAAATTATTAGTGATAAGAAATAGAAAAGTCAGATGGAAAAGCAGTTTCATAAGATTGAATTTGATTAAAAATACGTATTTATTGCGTTGGCCTGCTTTACAACGCAGCATGGACAATTTTAGTTCAGGCTTGTCGCAAATCGCTTAATATGATTATCTTCACCCCGGTTTTGCCCAAATCAACTTCTATGAATAGATCACATTTACTTTTCCTGTTCTTCTTTGCATTTTTGAAGATGAACGCACAGCAAATTACCGAAAAGAACACAGATAGTCTTTATTTCCAGGGACTGGAACTCTACCAGAATAAGCAATATCAACAGTCTTTACAATATACGAACCGGGGATTACAACTTGCTCCGGAATATCATGATATCAGAATTTTAAGGGTTCGGAATTTATGGGCGCTGGATAGTATTGTTCAGGCTACTACAGATCTTGAATTTCTCATGCAGAATGCCCAGGATTATCCAGGTGTTAGAGAACTTACCGTTCGCCATACCAAATTATTAAAGGATCCTGAAGATGCTTTAGCTTACCTTGAACAACTGGAGAAAACACAGAGTTTAAGTGCGAATATGCTTATCCTCAAATCTGAACTTTTACTTCAGAATAAGGATAAAAGAGCGTCCAGAGAGATCGCTTTAGACCTTTTTAATAATCGTGAACTGGATCAAAACAAGCGATATGTCCTTCAGAATATATTAAAGAGAACCATTAGAGATGAGATTGGAGTAAATTATCAATATATTTATTTTAGCGACGAATATAATCGTGATAACTGGCAAACCATTAGCCCGGAGTTTCAGCATTATTTCAACAGCAGTGCAGTGATCGCCCGGGTAAATTATATAGATCGTGGTTATGACCAAAGTACTTTATATGAGCTGGAATCTTACCCTGTTTTCAGCAATAAGGTTTATGCATTTCTAAACCTAGGAATTTCAGACGGAACTTTATATCCAGACCTTAGAACCAGCGCCTCTTTATTTGTAAATATCTTCTCGATCTTTGAACTGGAAACCGGAGCGAGATTACTACATTTCTCAGATGAAGATTATTACTCCGGAATTCTGGGACTTACGATGTATAAAGGTAAATTCTATATCAACACCAGAGTTTTCCTTGGGCCGGAAATCAATGATCAGTTAACCCAGAACTACCAGTTAAATGTTCGTTACTATCTTAATGATGCAGATAATTTCTTCTTCTTAAGACTTGGAACGGGTATCTCGCCAGATGAAACCACAATTTTTACGCAAGTACAAGAGAATCCCTCTCTTGAAGCATATTATTCAAATCTTGGCTTGAATTTCACCATTGGACCTCATCATATTTTCCAGGTAGGTGGCGGTTATTTGTTCGAAGATATTACTTCAAACAGACAAGGTGATCAATTCATTGGTAACGTTGGCTATCGCTATAGATTCTAGGTGTCGGAAACTTTAAATCCTTTTCTGGTCATCGTACCCCAACCAGATTTTATACGGAAGACCTTCTTGTAATAACCCTTCATTTGTCCATATACCAGTATTGGATGATAGAGGAATGGTTCGAGATAAGCAGCTAGAAGCAGTTCTATAACCTGCTTGGGCTTGGTGTAATGATTAAAGTTCTTGACATACATGAAGATAGCAGCGGTGGAAAAGATACATCCTACAATGTAAGCTGCTGTAAACAATAGCACTGCCATTGTCCAATTGATCATTCCGAAGAAAGCAAAAGCGATAATACAAATGATTCCCAGAAATTCTATAATAGGCGCTCCAAACTCGAAAAACAGCCAGTAAGGATAATAGAAAATTCCCATGTAACGATACTTAGGATTAAAAAACAATTTCCTGTGTATCTTTAGGGTTTCCCAAAGTCCCCTGGCCCAGCGATCCCGTTGCTTAATTAAAATATCATAATCTGGCGGCCCTTCTGTCCAGCATAAGGTTTCCGGTAAATAAACCACTTTATAGGGTAATTCCTTTTCTTCCATCAAACGTCTTAAGCGAATACATAACTCAAGATCTTCTCCAACTGTTTTTGCGTCAAATCCACTTACCTCGATCACCCTCTTCCTGGGATACATTCCAAAGGCTCCAGATACGAGCATGAGTCCGTTTATCTCACTCCAGGCCATTCTACCTAACAGAAATGCCCTAATGTATTCGACGACCTGTACCATAGGCACCAGATTATTAGGCAAACGCAGTTCTTTCATCACCCCGTTCTTTACTACCGAATCATTCGCAATTCCAATTCCTCCACCACAGGCGATTATTTCACTGTGATATTCTTCCAGGTAAGGTCTAACCATTTTAAGCAAGGCATCCTGCTCGATGATACAATCTGCATCTGTACAAACCACCAGTTCTGATGTTGCAAAATTGATCCCGGCATTCAGGGCATCTGCACGCCCACCATTGTTTTTATCGAGTACGGTTAGATGCGTGTACTTCGAAAGCGTACTCTTATAGACATATTTAACGGTCGCTGTAGGAATTGGCTGCGTAATAAAGGTCGCATCTCTTCTCTCCAGTTTAAATTCCTTGATGAGTTTTTCCAGTGAATCGTCTATACTTCCATCATTTACCAGGATGAGCTCGTAGTATGGATATTGAATGGATAATAAGCTTTTTACATTCTCAATTATGGTAAGACCTTCATTGTAAGCAGGCGCAATAAGTGATACCGAAGGAATATCTGTAGCACTTACAATATCATTCACCTGCAGGAATCGCGATTTCTTCTTATTACGGCGTATGGCACGATTAGCCAGGACCACTCCTGCGAAATACATCGTCATTAGCGCGATCCCGTAAGCAAAGAAAAAATAGTTTGCAGCAAGGAATACGTATTCCCCGCTAAAAAACCTTTCTATATCATTCAACATTTAAATTTGAATTTTCAGGGTATTGTTGGTAATAGAATTCCTGGACCTTCTCTTTATATCCATTGTTCCAAAGAATTTCAGCAACATTTAGTTTAAGTTCTTCATTATTTCCGTTAAGCTGTCTCAGGTAGAAGTCCACGTCGATATCAGAATTATCATAGATATAATTTAAAAGTTGCGCCTGCTGTACAGGATCTGCTACTCTTTCGTAGACATCCTTGATATAATCCATTCTTTCCGTAGACAAAGCAAAGGTCTGTATACAGTAAATAGCAGTTTCACGTACCTCATAATCCGTATGCTCCAGATGTTCCATGATAAACGGGATTTCGGTATGTAGTTCAAATTTTCTAATAATTCGCATAACCAGTTTCTTACCAAAAAGCTTGTCGGTCTTATAAGCTCTTTTTAACCATTTCATCTCTGGTTTGGGATACAGATCATAGAGTTTTTCGACGATCTTTATTTGTTGCCATAGAGTGATATTTCGTTTAAGGTAAGGAAGAAACCTGAGGGATTCCCATCCCATAAATACAACCATAGCGATCTGTGCTTCTCTTCGCACGAATACGTTCCTGTGATTCTGAAATTTAAAGATCTCATTCATGTGCTGAGACTGATTCATCTCGTAGATCTCCCGAATTCCACGAGCCTTGGAATACCATCCCCACTTGGAAATTTTGGTGAATGAAGCATTGTAAGGTGGGATTTGCGCATAAAGCTTCTTAAGTTTGAGGTAGTTCTCTCCAAGAATAGTTCGCTGGGTACGTATCATTAAACGAATAAGATACTGTACGTTGTTTCTATTGCCTTTACGTATTCCAACAGCTTTTAAGCGATCATTGATCTCACTAATGTGCAAGGGGTCATCTACATTGTTATAAAGATAGCGGCTTACAATATCAGCAAAAGTATATTCGATACGCTCCAGTGCCCGCATACGATTCTTTCTATAGATCATGGTGACCGCTATGGAAATCCAGTAAACGACTAGGATCGCCAGCACGCACTTGATAAAAAGTAAAACTCCCCCTTCGGTCATGAATATGCCTGAATTGTTGATTCGATTTCATCCAGATCTATAGGCACTGCGTAAAAGCCAGTGATATCCTTCAATGCGAAGATCTCCTTTTTGATCTTGTCCTGTCCCATGTTCGTAACCACTAATAAGTTCTTATGCGGAATAACTTCCTGCACCTGAGCTACAAATTCTAAAGGTGCAATTCCTTCAAAAAGAATGTCTGTGATAATGAATTCAAAATCACTTTCCTGATCCTCTATGGTAAGTGCGTCCAGTGATCTTATAGCCTTGCAATCAAAATGGTTCACGGTTACAAGCCTTTCCAGAATCTTTAAAATAATAATATCTTCCTGGATGACCAGAACTTTTCGCATGCTCTCGATTTAAGCTGAAATATACGTAATAGGTCGTTCAACAGTAAAAAATAATACAATTAGGTAGATAAAAAGCACAAAATTAAAAAATGAGTAAGAAAAATCTTTCTATATTAAATTTGTTTTACATAGTGAATCAGGAATTTTCAACCTTGGAGAAGCACTTTCATAATGTATAAGCTGCTTGTTTTTAAATGATTGTAAAGAGTATTAGAAGGAGATTATAATGGTTAGCCCGACATGGTTTGTGACTAAGAGAATTTCGTGGTATACGCAATTAAACCTCCATTTTCATATTAATTCTATTGGTCTACACTAAGGTGCAGCTCAACGAAGGTAAACCCTGCTTAATCGAATTAAGGCGTTTAAACTCCACTTTTATGGCATCTTTGATTGACTAAAATAATTCCCTATGAAACGTAAGTTAAATATCCTTT
>NZ_CAJWRQ010000026.1 GCF_913046405.1 uncultured Christiangramia sp. | reverse complement strand
ATTTGCGCTGGTGTTGCATTTTTTCGAAGACCCCATTCCTCAATATAGTAAAGAATTTCTAGGTTTTGAGGGATGTTCTCAGGAGTTGTTCGTGGTAGAATGGTGCGAAAATCACCTTCAGAAAACCTGGTATTTTCGTTAATAGCATCGGCAAAAAAACCATAGCCCAGCGGACACCATGGCACGAAACCTATTCCCAATTCTTCACAAAGGGGCAACACATCAGATTCTGGATTGCGCGTCCAGGGCGAATATTCATTCTGGATTGCGGTCAGTGGTTCCACGGCGTGTGCCCGACTAATCGTACCTAATCCTGGTTCAGATAATCCCCAATGAAGCACCTTTCCTTCTTTCATCAATTCCTGAACAGTTTCAGCAACATCTTCAATTGGAACATTGGGATCTACCCGGTGCTGATATAACAGGTCTATATAATCGGTTCTTAGCCTTTTCAGCATGCCTTCCACGGCTCTACGAATGGTTTTTGGATGACTATCTAATCCTCCTCGTTCGCCGGTCTCAGGATTAATATCGAAACCGAACTTTGTAGCGATCTTCACATCTTTCCTAAAAGGCTCAACCGCTTCTCCTATCTGTCTTTCACTGATCAATGGTCCGTAGACCTCTGCGGTATCAGAAAATGTAACTCCATTGTCATAGGCTTCCCGGTAAAGTTTATTTATCTTGTTCTGATCACGAACCCCGCCAGTATAAAATCCAACCACAGAAAGGGCTCCCAGGCCAAGTGGCGAAACCTCCAGATTTCCAAGTCTTCTTTTATCCGGATTTATATTCTTTTGTTGAGATTTATTAATCTTGCCCTGGCTTGTTTCTTTACTTCCCGTATTTGCCGAAATGGAAAACGGATTTAAACTAAGCCCAACACCAGCTATGGCAGAACTGCTTAGAAATTTCCTTCTGTTTAGGTTATTTCGGCTTTGTAAATTATTAGAATTCCTGCTTTCCATGATTATACTTTTATAGGTTATTATTCCTCTCTAAATAAGTTTATTACAAATATCCCCCAACATGTAAGCTAATTCGGTATACAGATTACTGATATTCTAACCATTATTACTGATAATAGTCACCATATCAATTTCTTAAAACTCAGATTGGTATATTTGTTTTAAAGTAAAAAAGCAAGTTATGGAAGAGATATTGAAGGTTGAAAGTATCGCCCAGTACAATGCTCTTAAAGAGATTAAAACCAGGCATCCATTAATCACATCTTTTGATAGCGGAACAGCAAAACCCTTGTCAAGTGGGAAGTTTAGCTTTGAGTTTTATGCGATCTTTTTGAAGGGAGTGAACTGTGGTGAATTGAAATACGGTAGAAACACTTATGATTACGAAGAAGGAACCATGGTTTTTATGGGACCAGGCCAGGTTGTAGGTATTAAAAGTGCCAAGGATTATAACCCAAAAGGTTTCGCCCTACTATTTCATCCTGATTTTATAAAAGGCACACCGCTTGCAAGCAAGATTCATACGTATTCCTTCTTTTCCTACGACCTTAATGAGGCCCTGCATTTATCTGAAAAAGAGCGGCAGATCATCACAGAATTATTCCTGAAGATAGATTACGAACTCGATCAAAATATTGATAAACACAGTAAAACTATCATTACCAGTAATATTGAATTATTGCTTAATTATTGTGAACGATTCTATGACCGGCAATTCATAACCCGAGAAAATTTAAATCAGGGCATTGTATCCAAATTTGAAGGTTTACTGAATGATTATTTTCAGTCTGAAAACCCTCAGAAATACGGCCTGCCTTCTGTTGGTTATTTTGCTGATCATTTAAAACTTTCAGCAAATTACTTCGGCGACCTGGTGAAAAAGGAAACAGGTAAATCGGCTATAGACCATATTCATCTGAAATTAATTGATGTTGCTAAAGACCGGATTTTCGATACTGATAGCTCCATTAGCCAGATCGCCTATGAATTAGGGTTTAAATATCCCCAACATTTCAACCGGATGTTTAAGAAAAATACTGGTTATACTCCGAATGAGTATAGAAATTTGAATTAGGGTTAAAATACCATTCCCGTATTATGTTTATTCAATTTATTGAAATTAAATAAGAGTCAATTGTTTATGATATCTATCAAGAATGTCGGTTGGTAATGAATCCAGATAAATTTGGGTGGTATTAAGTTTGGAATGTCCAAGCATGGACGAAATTACATGAAGCGGAATATCTTTTAACATTGCGTGGGTTGCGAAGCTGTGTCTTGATACATAAGATGTGAGATATTCCCTGATTCCACATTTATTGGCGATTCTTCTAAGTCCCTTGTTATATCGATTCCTTGCTTCTTGAACCTGTTTATATTGTTCAGACAATGTTTCAGAGTTTAAAATTGGCAATATGAAATCGTCATTTTCCTTACCCTTTAAATAAAATTGAAGTATTTCATTTAATTGATCTGTAATGAGAATATTGTAATTTTTAGAAGTCTTTTTTCGTTGGAACTTAATCCTGTCTGCAACAATATTTTTCTTTTTTAGAAAAGCCATATCAATAAATGACATTCCGAAAAGCAAATAGGAAATTAAGAAGTAGTTTTTATAGTGGAATGGCCAGGATCCCTCCTCGGTTTTATAATGCAATAATTTTAAAACGCTTTCATACTGAATGGCTCGTTTAGCCGTGGGAGTGGTTTTAATTTGATAATCATTAAAGGGGTATGCCTCTTTTTCTATTAACCTGTCTTTTATAGCTTTGTTATATATAGACCTAAGCGTTCTTAAATATGAAGCGAGTCCGTTGAGGGAATTATTATTAGATAAGTGGAAGGTCTCGAAATCGACCAGAAATTCGTAATTAATGTCATTAAATTTTAAGTCTTTCTTTTTAGTGTAGGACTTTAATCTGGTTATTAAACCTCTATATGATTTAGCACTTCCAAGTCGATTAGCTTTTACTAAATCGTCTACCAATTTATCTCCATAATCAAAGAAGGAATCAAATTTTCTTCTTTTACTAATTCTGTCTTTTAGCTGGTTTATAGAGAGAAACCTTAATTCATTTTTCAGTTCCAAAACATTAATAATACTTCTCGCCTTGCCTAATTGTTCATAGAGATATTGATTTAATAAGTTAACCTCCGATTTTCGTCCATAATTTGACCTAACTTTCTTATTTTTATCATCCCAGAAGTGTAAAGAAATAGATTTACCGGTTGAAATTGAAGTCGTCTTTTGGAAATGACAGAGCCTAATGATCAAAGTGAAAGTTTGATCATTTTTAATGCGTCTTTTATCGATTGCTAAATTGGCACTAGTTTGCATTTTTGCAACTTTGGAATTTGAATTAATAATTTACGCAAATTGAATAAATATTTGAATGAAAATCACACGTAATTCACACTTATTTGTTTGATTTTAAATGAAATCAATTGAACACAAATAAAATGTAAATACCTATAAATCATTAAATTAAGTGATTTTTGATTGAGAAAAAATGTTAAAATCGAATTCTCATAATCAGGTGGTCCTTGGTTCGAGCCCAAGTGGGACCACTTTTACAACTTAATAGACCCTATAGACACTACAGTTTATAGGGTTTTTTTATAGAATTCCTGGTCGTTTTGAGCAGTTCCACACTCAACATTTAGAATATTTTACCAGGGTTTTTTGGTTTTTATTTTTGAAAAAAATCTAAAAGTGATGATATCTTAGCATTCATAAACCTAGAAGAAATGGTGAATATGAGATTAAAAACTGATAATGGCGAAATAGCTGACTATAATAGTGGGCAGAAGATCCTGGATGATCTTTACTTGAATATGGATAAGAAAGAGATCGATGAAAACCTTCAAATTTTCAATATAGATTTCGAAGTAATTCCAAATCAGGTAGCCATAAATACGACGCTAAGAGATAAGGTTGCTATTGTGTCTATAATAGTAAGCGAAGATCGAAAGTATCAATATTTGGTAGGTCCCGACCTTAATCTGGAGCAATTTGAAAAACTCGATCAAAGCCAGATGCCGGAAATGATCAAAGGACAGGTTAGAGAAGCCTTTCAGCTCATTCAGTCCAAATAGTTGACTTTAGATATTCTTAAATAATAAATCCTGCACTTCATCGTGCAGGATTTATTATATCAGGTACTTTTCTATCTGCTTCTAATCAATAAGTATTTTAATAACATAGAATACTTCAGATTCCTTTATTCTTCAAGACTTTAGCGTCTAAACCTTTTATTGACCTGATTTCGTCTTCTCTTCTGAAGAAACTTCAGAAGAGAAGATTTCCTCTAAGCTGACGCTTGTCATATTTCCTTTTGCAACCTGTTCATAGTTTTGAAATCAAAATTTTACTATGACTCATTCTGCCTTAGTTCAAAAGTATAATATCCAGGGTCCCAGGTATACCAGCTATCCAACTGTGCCGTATTGGGATCAGGACAGCTTTTCAGGAAATGCCTGGAAATCCTCGCTTATTCAAAGTTTTAAAGAATCAAATTCATCTGAAGGTATAAGCCTCTACATACATCTACCTTTCTGTGAAAGTCTTTGCACATTTTGCGGTTGTAATAAGAGAATTACAAAAAACCATGGAATGGAAGTTCCCTATATCAATTCGGTTCTAAAAGAATGGGAGATGTACTGTACTTTATTTCCAGAAAAACCGGTCATCAGGGAACTGCACCTGGGAGGAGGAACTCCCACTTTCTTTTCTGCTGAAAACCTGGGCTGTCTGTTGGAAGGAATATTCAAACGCGCTAAAAGATCTCAAGCTGCCGAATTTAGTTTTGAAGGGCATCCCAATAATACCAGCAGGCAACACCTCGAGCTGTTTGCAAAGTTTGGATTTACACGGGTAAGCTATGGGGTTCAGGATTATAACCCAGAAGTTCAGAAAGCTATTCATAGAGTTCAGTCGTTTGAAAATGTCCTCCTCGCAACGCAAAACGCGAGGGAAGCTGGCTTTACTTCAGTAGGTCATGATATCATCTTTGGATTGCCATTTCAGACCAGAAACGATATCATTTATACCATGCAACGTACCCTGGAGCTTATGCCAGACAGGATCGCATTTTATAGTTATGCCCATGTTCCGTGGATTAAAGGTAGCGGTCAGAGAGGTTTTAATGAGAAGGATCTTCCCACTGCGGCTGAAAAACGCGTGCAATATGAAACTGGTAAACAAATCTTACTGGATGCTGGTTATGTAGAAATTGGGATGGATCACTTTGCTCTAAAAACCGATACTCTCAGTATGGCATTAGATAATAAAACGCTGCATAGAAATTTTATGGGCTATACGGCTTCAAAAACTCAGGCTATGATCGGGCTTGGTGTTTCTGCGATTAGTGATAGCTGGTATGGCTTCGCGCAGAATGTTAAAGGTGTGGAAGAATATCAAAACCTGGTGAATAATGGGATGCTACCCTTACTAAGAGGACATATTCTTAACGATGAAGATCTGGTTATTAGAAAACATGTTCTCAATTTAATGTGTAAGCTGAAAACTTCCTGGTATACGGCAGATCAGACTTTCAAGGAATTACCCGACGTGCTTATTAGTTTACAGGAGATGGCAGATGACGGACTCATAGAAAGAGATTCAAATTATATCATTGTCACCGAGAAAGGAAGGCCATTCGTTAGAAATGTATGTATGTCATTTGATCTTAGACTGAACAGGAAAAGACCTGATGCACAATTATTTTCAATGACGGTATAATTAGTAAGCGATAGTTTTTAGTCCAAGATTCAACAGTTTTTATAACAAGTATACTAAAAAGAGGAATTGATCGATCTCTGAATCACGTCAGAAACTAAAGCAATACAAAAACCATGAGTATACATATAGAAGCGGAAAAAGGTGAAATAGCCGAAACGGTTTTACTTCCCGGGGATCCTCTACGGGCAAAGTGGATCGCTGAAACCTTTCTCGAAGATAGTTTTTGTTATAATAATATTCGGGGGATGCTAGGCTTTACCGGAACATACCGGGGAAAAAGGGTGTCAGTCCAGGGAACGGGAATGGGCATTCCATCTACGCTCATTTATTGTCACGAATTACTGGAGACCTATGAAGTTCAAAACCTTATCCGGGTTGGGAGCGCCGGTGCTTTCCAGCCAGAGCTAAAATTGATGGATATTGTGATCGCCATGTCGGCTTCTACAAATTCTTCCTTGAACAGAGCTGTGTTTGGTAATGCCGACTTTGCTCCAACCGCCAATATCGACCTTTTACTAAAGGCCATAAATTTCGCTGAGAAAAACACTATTCCATTTCATGCTGGTAACGTTCTGTCATCTGACTTCTTTTATGATGAGAAGCCTGATTATTTTAAACAGTGGGCTAAATATGGAGTGCTTTGTGCTGAAATGGAAACGGCGGCGATCTACACGCTGGCTGCCAAATTTGGAGTAAAAGCATTATCCATTTTAACCATTTCTGATTCACTGGTAACTACTGAAGAGATTTCCGCAGAAATGAGAGAGCAGAAACTCAACGAAATGGTGGAAATAGCACTGAATTCTTTCTAGTATCACATAATTTCAGAATAAAAAAGGGAGCTAACAATTTATAGCTCCCTTGTTCATTTTCAGATCTTAAAGGTGATTACTGGAATATCAGCATGATTTGCTACATCTTCTCCCACACTGCCATAAAAGAAATGACCCAGGCCTTTTCTTCCATGCGTGGAAATGGCGATGGCATCTATTTTCGCCTCTTCACAATAATTGAACACACCTCTTTCAGCGGTATAATCAGCATAAAATCGTACGTGTTTGTCGAAGTCTGCAGGATCTATCCCTGCGGTATTCATAAAATTATGCGCATTGCGTTTTATTTCGGCCGTGCTCATAAATTTTTCAGGAATATTGATATATAGCAACTTAGGCTCAACGTCAAAATAACTAAAGAACTTTCTGGCCTTTTTAAAAGAATCCTGATTGCTGTCATCAAAATCGGTTACGAACACCGCTTTATCAATATAAAAGTCTGGACTTCTTTCTTTGATAACGAGTACGGGAATATCTGCCGTACGTACCACCTTTTCTGTATTGGAACCTATAAAAACTTCCTTTACTCCCGTCGCTCCGTGGGAGCCCATCACGATCAAATCGCTATCATGTTCTGCAGCGATGGTATTAATTTCAGAGAAAATTCGATAGGGCTTCATGACTTCCACTACTTCAATCCCTTTGAGATATTCCTTTTTCCGAAGTTCTTTAAAATGCTGTTCTGCGATCTTGATATAATACATCACGTTGAATACTTCCTGCTGCTGGTCTTTGGTGAGATAAGAATTGGCTATTCCCAGCATATGTACGAGAATGATCCGGGAACCATGCTTTTTTGCGATGCCTGTGGCCACCTCGAGGGCGTTTTCAGAATATTTCGAAAAGTCAACTGGTACGAATATAGTTTTCATAAACTTAGCTTTTAATTAGACAATCTGTATTACGGCGTTTCTCTTTTCAAGCTGTTTTATCAATTCTTTCACAGCCATCTTTACCGCGTGCTCAAAATATTCCCTGCTAGAACTGGCATGAATCCTGGAGCCCGGAATTGTGCATTCTATCTCGCAAACTTTAGCATTTCCCTGCCTGTCGTTTTCCCAGCTTAAAATGAACATGCAAATTCTGTATGGTATCATATCTTCGACGAAGCAGATCTAATTTTCTGTTCGTAAAGTTGCTCAGTGCGGGGCTTTCAGGAATTTTAAATAGTGTATCTGGTTGATACGTAAAGCTAAAAGATACATACGTGAAAAAATATGATAGAAATCATGAATAGATTGATCTATGCTCAAACATTTTAGATAAATATTGTGAATCGTTTTTTCTAAATATTTGTAAATTAAGGAGAAAACGATGAAAGTTACAGGCATCACTTTTTTGATCATTACCAGTGTGATCTTATTGCTTCTCACCATACTGGCTTCAACAGGAACTAGTTTCGCACCGGTCTTTTATCTTATGATCGCAGGTCAGGCTCTTTTTCTCATTACAGTTTATAAAGTCCTTGCCGATGATTATAAAACCAGCAAAACATTCAAGGATGGGTATGAGGATCATACTCCGGGTTTAGACGAATAAGGTTTCAACTTTATGGGTATCAACAAAAAGATTTTAACTTAGTGATCTTAAACGAAACCCATTTTGCAGGAAAATTTTTTCGAAAATAAGAACATTCTTAATTTACTGTTCCAGGCCGCTTCGGAAGGCATTATCGTAGTAAATTCCAGTCAGATCGTTGTGGCAGCTAATCTTGCTGCTGAAGAAATGTTTGGTTACCAGCAAGGCGAACTATTGAATCAACATCTTGATCGTCTTGTACCCAAAGATTATCACCATGTACATCATAAACATGTAGAGCAGTTTATCGATAATAGTGAAAAGCGCCAAATGGGTCACGGTCGGGATCTTTATGGAGTTAAAAAGGATGGTTCACTTTTTCCTGTAGAGGCTGGTCTTAATCCATTCGAGATCGAGGGTGAAAGGTATGTAATGTCGCTAATCATAGATATCACGATCCGTAAAGAGAACCAAAGGCAAATTAGAGAGCTAAATACTGAGCTGGAAGAGAAAATTGAACTTAGAACCCGGGAACTAAGTGAAAGTGTAGAAGATCTTAAAGACCTGAACGTTGAACTGAGCGAAGAGATCAATCGCAGAAAAGAAGCCGAAGAAAAGATCAAAGATGCTCTGCAGAAAGAAAAAGAGCTTAATGAACTAAAAACAAAGTTCCTGTCCCTGGTATCTCACGAATTCAAAACTCCTTTAAGCGGAATCCTTACTTCTGCAACTCTTGCTGAAAAATATACCAAAGAGGAACAGCAACCCAAGCGTGAGAAACATCTCGTAACTATTAGGAATAAGGTACATTACCTCAATAATATTCTGAATGATTTTCTTTCCATTGAACGTCTGGATAGTGGAAGAGGACAATATAAATTTTCAAAATTCGGATTAAAGCGACTTATCAATGAGGTCATTTACAATGCGAATATTACCCTTAAGGATGGTCAGGAGATCTCATACCCAAAAGATATAGAGGATGTAGAGCTTTTTATGGATGAAAAGATCCTTGAATTGATCCTTTCCAATTTATTAGGCAACGCGATCAAATATTCCCCGGAAAATACTTCCATTCAATTTATGGTCAATTTCCATGATGATCTAATCGTTTTTAAAATAAAAGATCAGGGGAGAGGAATTCCGAAGAAAGATCAAAAACATATTTTTGAACGATATTTTAGAGCCGAAAATGCATTGTTGGACCAGGGAACAGGAATTGGGTTGAACATTGCGAAAACTCATCTAGAGAATCTTGGAGGAACGATTCAGTTTGAGAGTGAAGAAAATATAGGGACCACTTTTACCATAGAAGTTCCTATGGATAAGTCCTAACCCGATAAAATTTTAAGCCGACCTATGAAAAAATTGTTGCTAATAGAAGATGATGTTACCGTACGGGAAAATACGGCAGAATTGCTTGAACTTTCCAACTACAATGTGATCACCGCATCTAATGGAAAACTTGGAATCGAGACTGCAAAGCAGGAAGTTCCTGATATCATTATTTGTGATATCATGATGCCAGAGATCGACGGTTATGGAGTTTTAGAAGCTCTTAGTAAAAACCCTTCAACTCTAAATATTCCATTCATATTTCTTTCAGCAAAAACCGAACATAAGGATATCCGTAAGGGAATGGACCTGGGCGCCGATGATTATTTGACCAAACCTTTTGAAGAAGAAGAGTTGTTAAGTGCTATTGAAAGCAGGCTTGCAAAAGTGGCAATTCTAAAATCTTATATCAAAGAGGAAACGCCGGAGGATGAGGAAAAGCTGAAGGACCTGAATGATCTCAGGGAACTATTCTCGAAACAGGAACTCCAGTATTTTAAGAAGGGAGAAACTATTTATGAGAAAGGTAAACATGCGAATTATTTCTATCTCGTTAAACGCGGGATCGTAAAGGCTCATCGACTGGATAACCAGGGCAAACAGTTGATCACCGAGTTATATAAGGAAGATGATTTTTTCGGAAACCACGCAAATGATCCTCAGTCATCCTATGAAGATTATGCCACCGCTATGGAAGAAACGCAGCTGTATACGGTTTCGAGAGAGGAATTTCAAAAGATCCTTGCTGGAAACCCCATGATCACGATGCAACTTGTGGAGGTTTTAAACAATAACCTTTCTGAGATAAAAAACCAGTTAATGGATATGGCCTATGGCTCAGTTCGAAAGAAAACAGCAAATACTATTCTTCTATTTGCTGAAAGGATCGAAAAACATCCACTTAAAAGTATCAGGATTTCACGGGCAGACCTGGCTGGAGTTGCTGGAATGGCTCCCGAAAGTTTAATAAGAACCCTTTCAGAATTTAAAAGAGAAGGACTTATTGAGATCGAGGGTCGGAATATAAAACTACTGGATTCACAGGCCTTGAAAATGGTGAAATGATCACAAGCTCAAAAATTTGTAAGAACTGATTTTCATCATTTTTTCGCAGAAGGACTTCACCTAATTTCGCTGTATTAAGTGACGATAGATGAATGTTCTAATACTAACCGATTTTTCAGAAACCTCGACCAATGCAGGTAAATATGCGGTAGATTTCCTTCAGGATAAACAAGTGAATTTCCATATTCTGAATATTCACAATTTCAATTTTGAAAGATCTGCCGGTAAAGGCCTTGAAAAGGAACTGGTTTCTACGCTCGATGCGCTACAAGACACCGTGGATTTTCTTGGCGAGTATTCTAAACCAAAACTGCATAAATTCGATCTTATCCTGTCTTCAGAAAATCTTATAGGTGCTATTAGAAAAGCACTCATAGATAAAAAAATCGACTTGATCTTTATTGGCGCAGTAAGCCAGAATGAGCATTCGCATCCTATCCTTGGAGATCATGCCTATGAGGTAGTTAGAAAGATCAAGTGCAATATTATTGCCGTACCTGGAGGATGTATTTATGAGAAACCTGAAAAGACGGTTTTCCCAGTAGATCCCGCAGTTTTAGCAGTTCAGGAGCAGAAAAATATTCTTCAAAAAATTCAATTCTTACAATCGTCTCAATTCACATTGCTTGAGATCAAAGATGGTGATGTAAAATATCCAAATCAGGATAAAAGGGATATTCCGTTTGAAACACCCGTACGATTCACCAGGGATCTATTCAGAGATATTCAGAGACAGTTTCATATCATATTCGTGGTTGGGAAAAACCTGAGCATCTGTGATAGGTTACTTCATTCTAGGCATGGATTTTCCGCAGAAATGAATGTGGAGATCCCTATTTTCGTATACCACGGTTAACACTTCTGAAGCTTTATCTTAGTCAGCTTCATGAGCACAATTACTACTGTTTTCCTTTAAATATATAAAAAAGTGTAGCCGATAGTTCCAGCATTGACTGAATAATTCAGCTTGAAAATAAGAAGTACGGCTATTTAATTTTTGATTGCCGGCCCTGGTAGATTCTTAGAAATAGGTGAGTGGACATTTTGCGGGCATTGTTCTTAAGACGGGATGCCATTTCTCCATTAAAAAGCTCATCTATGGTTTGGAACCAAAGGTTGAGCCAGATACCAAAATGATATTCGGTAATGGTATTTTGATGTGCCTTGTCAACTTTCACGTGGGCAATGGCAGGATTTCCTTGAAAACTACCGGTAAAAAAGAGGTTACTTTCCCAGAAATCGGTGATCTTTTCCAGGTGCGAATTCCAATCCTGAATGGTCGTGTTGAAAAAGTAACCTATTTCCTCGTTCTCTCGAACTTTACTGTAAAATTTCAGTACCAGCTTATGAATATCCTCGCGATCCTTTACATCTTTCTTCATTTACTGAAAGATATTGATAAGAATAAAGGTAGTACTCATTAATATGCTAATAATTAAGGAATTGAAAACAAACTTTGCTTTTAACTGTGCCAGGACTGAAGCATTGTACCACATGCAGGCCACTACGATCATTCCAAGCTGGATCATATCTGCCAGTCCGTGACCATTCATTAATATAAGCATGGCTGCAATAGATCCAAGACAACTTGAAACTATGATTCCTGTAGATGCTCCTGCGTAAAAATCTCTTGTAAATTCTGAAAGTTGTTTTTGATAAAAAGTCATGATTTCTAGTTTTAATGATGCTGTAAAATTAAGATGAGCCATACTTTTAAAATATGACCACAATCATGAAACAGCACTTAAATCATTGAAAGATTATTTCTGAAGTATTTGATCGTCAGTATTAGACAATTACAAAAAAAGAAGCGGAACGCTTTCAGTATAAATTCGTTCCGCTTGCGGTAGTATAGAAATCAGTTTAATTGTAAGCGTTCAACCGCTCAAAAGCCTGTCTTGCTAATTCATCCTGGTGATCTGGATGTGCTATCGAGATCAATGCCTCGGCGCGTTGTTTTAAATTCTTCCCGAAAAGATCAACCACTCCATATTCAGTAGCAATATAATGTACATGAGCACGGGTGGTGGTCACTCCGGCACCTTCTTTTAAATAAGGAACTATCTTGGAAACTCCATTTTTGGTGATAGAAGGCATCGCAATAATCGCTTTTCCTCCATGAGAAAGTGAAGCACCTCTTATAAAGTCCATTTGACCACCCACTCCCGAATACTGAATCTTCCCAATGGTATCTGCACAAACCTGCCCGGTAAGGTCAATTTCTATAGCCGAGTTGATCGCGGTCACCTTTGGATTTCTCCTTATGATGGCCGTATCATTGGTGTAAGCAGCTTCCTTAAAATGCACCAATGGATTATCATCTACAAAATCATATAATTTCGGGGAACCAACCGCGAAACAGGTGACCAGTTTTCCGGTTTTGATCTCTTTTTCCTCTCCGGTGATAACTCCTTTTTCGATAAGTGGTAAAATTCCGTCAGAAAACATTTCCGTATGAATTCCCAGTCTTTTATGATTGGTAAGATTATTCAGCACCACATTCGGGATTCCTCCAATTCCCATTTGTAGCGTTGCCCCATCTTCTACAAGACCTGCCACGTGCCTTCCTATCTGTTTCTCAATTTCTGTAGGTTCAGCAAGATGCGCCGCATGAATAGGCTGGTTTACCTCGATGGCAGCATCAATCTGACTTATATGTATGATCCCATCTCCATGTGTTCTTGGGACATGAGGATTCACCTGGGCGATCACTTTCTTTGCATTTTGTATGGCAGGTAGCGTAATATCTACGGAAACTCCCAAAGAACAATATCCATGCTTGTCTGGCGGTGAAACCTGGATAAAAGCAAAATCAATAGGTAGAATATTTCTTCGGAAGAGTACATGGATCTCACTTAGAAAAATAGGAATATAAGCTCCATGATCTGAATTCACCGCCTTTCTAACGTTTCCACCCACAAAACAACTATTGGTCTTAAACGAATCCTGGTAGGGAGCTTCAGTATAAAGAGCTTTCCCTTCCGTATGGATCTGTATGACTTCTACGTTCTTAAGGTCCTGGTAACGCTCACAAAGTGCGTCTATTAATATGTTTGGTGTCATCGCAGCTCCCTGCAGAAACACTCTCTGGTTAGATCTTACTTCCTTTACAGCGTCCTGGGCTGATACAATTTTTAGATCATTCATTTTTTTTGTTTTGGTAATTTTGACTGCATTATAATTTAACGAAAATCTTAGAGCTATTCTAACGTGCTAACTTCAAATCGAAAGCTACCTCTATATGTTCGTCGACTATGATAAGACCCAGCGCTTTTTTAGGAGGCTCAAGTCCAAAGTCTCTAATATTCATGCTGAATTTTCCTTTAAAACGATGTTCATGTATTTGAACTGGCAACTTATAATGATTGGTTTGACCAGCCAGTTCTACTCGAATTTGTGCTACCGGTTCTTCTGAAGCTAAATACCTAACCTGCACTACATCGATCACGATCTGTGGATGCGAATCGCTCTTTAAAAGATCCTGAAAATCTGAATTCATTTTTTTATTACCGCAATCAAATCCTTTGGTAAGCAAATTTAGCTGCAGGTTATAAAACTTTATAAGATCCTGCTCATGCAGAAATTTCACCTGTTTACTATCTGATATTAGGTCTATATCGAACTCGCAATGAAACTTATTCACGTTCGTACTTCCCGAGATGATCAGTTCACTTTCTGGAAGCAGCCGGATCGTTTCTTTTTCGAAATCGTTCTGAGCCTGGATAGACCATCCAAAAAGCGCAAATACAATGCATATTAAAAGTCGTTTCATGATCAGAAAATTTTGAGGTTATTATAAAAGAGGGTAGCATATTTAGTCCCTGGTGGTCTAATTATACTACCCTTAAAAGCATTAATTCTGGATTAGAAACTTATTGCCGCCTCCACCATCAGGCCATCAAACTTTCCTCCGTGGTGAATGTCGGTAACAGGATACCCATCGTAGTCCTGGGTTACATATTCCAGTTTCATTAGAATATTCTTGGTCATAAACCATCCTGCTGCAAGTTGAAATCTATTCACATCGATATCCTCACCGCTGCTAAGTTCCCCGTCTACCATACCGTAACGTCCACCTACATGAAAATCGTTGTTGTTTCCAAATCTGTAAAGAAGCTCTCCACTATACTGGTTGTAGGTTCTGTTATCAGACTGGCCACCATCTCTACCTGAAGTTGTTTCAAAGATTCCGAAGAATTCCAGTCCGCCAACTTTCACGAATGGGTTGATCATGATGGAGGTCATTTTGTTCTTGAAATCCGGTACTACCATACCACCTCTAAAACCATCACCACCACCTTCTACATCACTCAATACTTCGTAATATCTGGATCCGGCACGGTCACCTCTGTAAAGATAAACTCCTCTGGCATCATTATGAGCACTGTGGTATACAGATCCTGTAAGTCTGAATCTTCCATTTTCAGAAAACTGGTTATCAAATCCTAATTTAGCAAGGAATGAAGGGCTGGTTTGGCCTTTATCAGATACATTTTGATTAAGCTTACCATTGGTAATACCAACCATTCCTAACCATGGACCATCAAAGTAATATAGTTCTGCTCCAACTTCAGTAGTAAACGCATCCATGATGTAGTTACCAACAAAAGGGTTGTAAGTAGACATTGCATTATCTGTTCTTCTAAAGTGAGCATCACCGTAGTTATTTTCCATGTGACCAATCTTGATTCTTAAGTGATCCATTAGATCTTCAGCAAAACCTTCGCTAATGAAATTAAGTTTATCCACCTGGATGTATCCACCTTTTACATAGGCTTCGTTGTGGTGTTGAGAAGAAAGGTAAGTTCTCAAGTGCATTCTTACTCCATCGTATAGCGCTACATCAAGATCCAGGTTGGCTGTTGCCAGGTTGAAATTGTTTCCAAGATCTACCAGTTCTAATGGTCCGTCATTTTCCTGGCTTAAAGTCTGGAACTGGATAGTGGAAGCACCACCAACTCTTACATGTACACCATCGAATGTGGTTACGGTATCCTTTGGAGCTTCAAATTGATTGATACCTCTCTGGTCACGGTAACGGAAATTATCAAGATCACGTTGCGTCTGAGCCATTGCTGGCATGGCCATAAGGGCCATTAATACGATACTTAAGTATGTGGTGAAAGTTCTCATAATTATTGATTTTAAGGTTGAATTATTTTCTATTGAACTGGGATTCGAATTTAACAACGACATCTTCTCCTGTGGTGATGGTTCCAAACATTGCTGTTGGGGCTTCCACACCAAAACTGGTCATGTTAAGCTTATGCTCCCCTGTAAGCGTGATCGCGTTGGAGGAAAATTTTAGTTTGAAATCGAGCTGTATATCCCGTTTTGTTCCTGCGATCTCCAAACTTCCTGTGGTCTTTACATTATAGATACCTGTGGAAACTTTCTCGATACTCTGTACATCCTTAAGTTTGAAGGAGATCTGCTTATATTTATTCGTATTTAAAGCTTTATAGGTATTCTTGTCCATCCCGCTTTTTCCACTCATCAGGCTTTTGGCCATTACCGTAAATTCCAGTTGTTTGATATCTTCCAGGCTGGAATCCTCAAAATCCAGGCTTAGGTTTCCACCGGTGTTTTCGGCTTTTATGGTCCAGTCGTGAATGTTAGAGGTTCCATCTATGTTAAGAGTGGAAGCTTCATTATTCAGTTGGTAGGATTGAGCATTTACTCCAGTACTTATAAGGAGTATTGCTGCGAACTTCATTAAAATGCTGTAAGGTTTCATATTATTTACATTTTTAAATCTGTACAAAGATGCTGTAGGGATAGGACGTAAATTATGATGAATGTCAGCTTTGGAAGTATTTTAAAACCTCGTGAGCTAGCGAAAACCTTTTAGTTGTAAAGAATGTATTCAATGACGCCCGTCATATTTTAAGAGGATCAAATTGGGCAGTTTTGTAGCCTTAATTTTATTTGCGAGATATGGAATCATGTTTTCATTGCGGCGAGGATTGCCTGGAGGAATTGATCACCTATAATGATAAATCATTTTGCTGTGCCGGTTGTAAGACTGTTTTCGAGATCTTAAATAGTAATGATCTCTCCTATTATTATGACCTGCAGGAAGCGCCCGGAATTTCTCCAAAACTACAAGAGAATAAATATGAATACCTCGAAAATGCAGAGATCGTAGACAGGCTTCTGGAATTCGATCATGAGAGAACACAAATAGTATCCTTCAGCATTCCATCTATACATTGTAGTTCCTGTATCTGGATCCTTGAAAACCTTCATAAACTTCATGACGGAGTGAAAAGCTCCCAGGTCGACTTTCCGAAGAAAACGATCAGGCTGAGTTTTACTGCTGAAGAGATCAGCCTGAAAAACCTGGTAATCCTACTTAGCAGGATTGGATACGAACCGAATATTTCTCTGGACAACTTTGAGAAAAAAGAATCTGAGCATGATCGAAGCCTGATCTATAAACTCGGGGTTGCTGGTTTTGCTTTTGGAAATATCATGTTTCTTTCGTTTCCTGAATATTTTGAAATCAATGAATTCTGGCTGGATCAGTTCAAATATTTGTTTCGCTGGTTGATGTTCAGTTTTTCACTGCCGGTGGTTTTTTATTCGGGTAAGGATTATTTCATTTCTGCCTATAAAGGACTTAGATCTGGAATTCTGAATATCGATGTTCCCATTGCCCTGGGAATTTTTGTGCTATTCGTGAGAAGTACTGCAGAAATTGTACTTGACCTGGGAACAGGATTTTTCGATAGCCTTAGCGGACTCGTATTTTTCCTTCTGCTCGGAAAGTTCTTTCAACAAAAGACCTATTCGTTTCTTTCTTTTGAAAGAGATTACAAATCATATTTTCCTATTGCTGTTACCCGAATCTCTTCTGAAGATGAACAAATTGAAGAACAGGTTCAGGTCTATAAGATCAGGAAAGGCGATACCGTGCTTATAAGAAATGAAGAGCTTATCCCGATGGATGCTGAAATCCTTGAAGGACAGGCGAACATTGACTATAGTTTTGTCACCGGAGAAGCAGACCTTGTGAATAAAGCTGAAGGAGATAAGGTCTACGCCGGAGGAAGGCAAAAAGGCAGCATTATAAAACTAAAGGTTCTTAAGCCGGTAGAGCAGAGCTATCTTACTGAATTATGGAGTAATGAGGTATTTCAGAAGGACAGATCTTTCGGTTTCCAGTCGCTTACCAACAGAATCAGTAAGAATTTTACCATTGCCGTGCTAAGTATAGCAGTTCTGGCTACCACCTTCTGGCTGTTTGCAGATCCAACAAAAGCATGGAATGTGTTCACCGCGGTATTGATCATTGCCTGTCCCTGTGCGATCGCCCTCGCCGCACCTTTTACCCTTGGTAACCTGCTTAGAATCTTCGGAAAGAAAGGCATCTATTTAAAAGACGCTTCGGTAATAGAAAGAATGGCGGCAATTGATACGGTGGTTTTTGATAAAACAGGTACGATTACCACGACGGGACAAACCACGGCTGAATATGAAGGACTTGAACTAAGTGATAAGGAACTTCAAATGCTGGGCGGTAGTCTTAAAGCATCTTCACATCCTTTGAGCAGATCATTGTATTCAATCCTTCAGCATCACGGGATACGAACGCCCGACAGCTATAAAGAATATGTGGGCGCAGGAATTGAATGTGATTTTGAGGGGAATCGTATAAAAATCGGCTCAGCAAGATTTACCGGGGAAATTGATTCCGAAGAAATTAATAATGGTAAAACGGCAGTTCATATAAGTTCGAATGAGCAATATAAAGGTTGCTTCAGTTTTAGAAATACTTATAGAAAGGGAATGTCTGGCCTGTTCCAGCAACTTTCCAGGGACAAATATATCATTGTACTTTCCGGAGATAATGAAGGGGAGCGCGATCGTTTGCAAAGTTTACTTCCTGTTGAATCAGGTATCCATTTTAACCAGAAGCCTGGGGATAAGCTTGAGTTCATCAGGCAACTACAGCATGGTGGCCGCAAGGTAATGATGGTTGGAGATGGCTTGAATGATGCCGGAGCCCTTGCGCAAAGTGAAATTGGAATTGCAGTTTCTGAAGATATCAATGTATTTTCTCCTGCCTGTGATGGCGTGATGGATGCTTCTATATTATCGAATTTAGCCGATTATTTTCAGCTGGCTAAAAAAGGAGTAAGTATCATCCAGGCGAGCTTTATACTATCTCTTGTATATAATATTACCGGACTTGCCTTTGCGGTAACCGGAAATCTTATGCCTGTGGTCGCTGCGATTCTCATGCCGCTAAGCTCTATAAGCATCGTGATCTTTACAACGCTAGCCACTCAAATTCTATCAAAAAAGCTTAAAAAATAAAATAAGATCTCAAAGCTGACAATCGTCATTTTTTAGAGCCTTCCTCCAGAATACTTTTACACCCAGATTAACAGAATAATGAGCATTATCTACATGTTACTGGCTATTAGTGTTGTGGTGGCCATCATCTTTTTCGTAGCCTTTATAGTTTCAGTCAGGAAAGGCCAGTATGATGATGTGTATACACCCTCTGTGCGAATGCTGTTCGATGATGAACTTGTTAAATCTCCAAAGAAAGAAAATCAACCCGTCAATAAAGAGAAATTTAAATAATTATGGATCTACAGCAATTCTATTACGATAATAAGATCGTAAAGAAATTCATCATTGCCACCATGTTCTGGGGCATTATTGGTATGAGCGTTGGCTTACTGCTCGCTTTTATGTTCATTTTTCCAAATATAACCGAAGGTATACCCTGGCTTAGCTTTGGTAGATTAAGGCCGCTGCATACCAACGCGGTAATCTTTGCATTTGTAGGGAATGCGATCTTTGCCGGGGTATACTATTCTACCCAGCGTCTTTTAAAGGCAAGAATGTGGAGTGATGCCCTTAGTAATATCAACTTCTGGGGATGGCAGCTTATAATCATTGGAGCAGCGATCACTCTGCCTTTGGGGTATACTTCCTCTAAAGAGTATGCGGAGCTGGAATGGCCTTTTGATATAGCGATCGCCGTGATCTGGGTAGCGTTTGGCGCCAACCTAATTGGTACGATGATCAAAAGAAGACAGCGCCACCTGTATGTGGCGATCTGGTTTTATCTTGCTACGTTCGTAACCGTTGCTGTACTTCATATCTTTAACAATATTGAAATTCCTGTAAGCGCTTTTAAAAGTTATTCTTTTTATTCAGGTGTTCAGGATGCCCTTGTACAATGGTGGTACGGGCATAATGCCGTAGCATTCTTCCTAACCACGCCTTTCCTTGGATTGATGTATTACTTTGTTCCAAAGGCTGCTAACCGTCCTGTATATTCTTACCGACTTTCGATCATTCACTTCTGGTCACTGATATTTATCTATATCTGGGCTGGACCTCACCATTTACTATATACTTCGTTACCAGACTGGGCGCAGAATCTTGGAGTTGCCTTTTCTGTAATGCTTTTATTCCCATCCTGGGGTGGTATGATCAATGGTTTGCTAACACTTCGTGGAGCCTGGGATAAGGTTAGAGTAGACCCTGTATTAAAATTTATGGTAGTGGCAATTACCGGGTATGGAATGGCAACTTTTGAAGGTCCAATGCTTTCCCTTAAAAATGTGAATGCCATCGCCCACTTTAGTGACTGGATCATTGCGCACGTACATGTTGGAGCACTGGCATGGAATGGTTTTATGACCTTTGGGATGATCTACTGGCTGGTACCAAGATTGTTCAAAACCAAACTATACTCACTTAAACTGGCGAACACGCATTTCTGGATAGGAACGCTGGGAATTATCATTTACACGTTGCCAATGTATGTTGCGGGATTCGTACAGGCTTCTATGTGGAAACAGTTTAATCCAGATGGAACCCTTACCTATGGAAATTTTCTGGAAACAGTAACGCAAATTATTCCAATGTACTGGATGAGAGCTATTGGTGGAAGTTTATACATCGTAGGGGCTTTCGTAATGCTATACAATATTGTAAAAACGATACGCCAGGGTAGTGCCGTGGAAGACGAACTTGCTGAAGCTTCTGCTTTGCAACCGGTGACGAGTAAAAGAACTGCCGGTGAAGCTTACCACAGCTGGTTGGAAAGAAGACCTGTAAAACTTACCATTTTTGCTACCATCGCTATCCTTATTGGAGGTATTGTGCAAATAGTTCCTTCATTAATGGTGGATGAATATGTACCGGTAATTTCCAGTGTAAAACCATACACACCTCTGGAATTGGAAGGCCGGGATCTTTATATACGGGAAGGTTGTGTTTCCTGTCACTCGCAGATGGTACGACCTTTTAGAAGTGAGGTAGAACGTTATGGAGAATATTCGAAAGCTGGTGAATACAGGTATGACTTCCCATTTCTTTGGGGAAGTAAAAGAACCGGACCAGATCTTCATAGGGTGGGAATGAAATATTCAGATAACTGGCACCTTAATCATATGTATGATCCTCAAAGTACTTCTTCAGGTTCTATCATGCCTTCTTATACCTGGCTAATTCAGGATGAACTTGACAAATCTGACACTGAAGATAAAATGCGGGCGATGCAAACTCTTGGAGTGCCTTATACAGATGCGGAGATCGAAAGAGCTCAGCAATGGATGACAGAACAGGGAACTCAAATTGAAAAAAATCTTTATCAGGATCCAGATTTTGTCAACAGTTATGAGGCAGATAAAAAGTTTGCCGCAGAGAACGGTGAGGAGTTCACAGAAATGAGAGATCGTGAGATCGTAGCTCTTATTGCATACCTGCAGCGACTGGGAACAGATATCAAAGCCGAAGATTTAAAACAAGTATCAACTAACTAAAACCTGAGACCATGTTGAAATTCGTAAAAGGTCCATTGGAAAGTATAGAAGGGGTAGCGATCTATCCCATCATCTCACTGCTTATATTCTTCATCTTTTTTACCGCGCTCTTCTGGTGGGTGTTCACTGCTAAAAAGGATTATATCAGGAAAGTGAGCGACATTCCTTTAGACCAGGAAGATGAACTAATGATGCCTATCATCGTAAAAGATAACAAATCATGAAAAATACATTTTCAGTATTAAGAATTAGCGGACTTATCGCCCTGGCGATCATACTGGCAGAGCTTACCATTGAAACCGGTGATAAATCTGTTTTGGAAGTCTATCCAATTTTCTGGCTTGTTCTTGGAGTGATCCTGTTTCTAGCAATTGCCATCGAAGTTTCGGTAGCAGCTTTGGACAAGACCTTATATATGTCTTTGAAACCCGATGATCGTGCAGCTTACGATGCAGCCATGGCGGTAAGGGAAAAGAATCGCTTTGCCTGGTTCAAAGAAACTTACGACAAGCTGCTGGACAAAAAGCCAATTGAAAATGAAGATGAGATCATACTTGATCATAATTATGATGGGATCAAAGAGCTGGATAACAATCTTCCACCCTGGTGGCTTTATGGTTTCTACGCCAGTATAATTTTCGCCGGAATTTACCTGGCAAGGTACCATGTTTTCGATGGTGCTACTCAAAAAGAGGAATATCTGGCTGAGGTTGCAGAAGCTAAAGCAGCCGTGGAAGCTTATAAAGAAAATGCCAAAGGTCTTATTGATGCTAATACTGTTGAATTGCTTACCGGGACTGAAGATATCAATGCCGGGAAAGCAATTTTCTCAGGAAATTGTGCCGCCTGTCACAAGATTGATGGGGGAGGTGGAATTGGTCCTAATCTAACCGATTCTTACTGGATCCTTGGTGGTGGTATCAAAAATGTCTTCAATACAATTTCTGAAGGAGGACGTGCCGGGAAAGGGATGGTTTCCTGGAAAACCGATCTAAAACCTGAAGAAATGGCGCAGGTCGCCAGTTATGTTCTGAGTTTACACTCCACAACTCCTCTAGATCCCAAAGAACCTGAAGGGGAACTATGGGTAGATCCAGATGCGAGAGTGGATGAGGTTGAGGTGGAAGCGATAGATTCAGCTTCTGTTGAAATAGAAATGAGTTACGAGGAAGAGTAAAATCTGCATATTTTGGAAAAAGAGGAGCACGAAAGGTTTAGGGACAGTATAGGAACGGTTACTTCAGAAGGTAAACGTTCCTGGGTGTATCCCAAAAAACCTGATGGTAGATTATATAAATATCGGCAGTGGGTAAGTTATTTTTTACTGGCGATACTTTTTACAGCTCCTTTTTTAAAGATCAATGGGAATCAATTTCTCATGTTCAATGTACTGGAACGCCGCTTCAATATCTTCGGAACAATTTTCTGGCCGCAGGATTTCTATCTCTTTGTTCTCATGATGTTGATAGGAGTAGTGTTCGTGGTCTTATTTACGGTAGCCTTCGGAAGAATATTTTGTGGCTGGATATGTCCCCAAACGATCTTTATGGAAATGGTTTTCCGAAGAATTGAATACTGGATTGAAGGGGACAGGGGCAAACAAATACGATTGGACAAGCAGCAATGGAATGCTGAAAAGATCAGGAAAAAAGCAACCAAATGGTTCATTTTCTTTGTGATCTCCTTTCTTATCGCCAACGTGTTTCTGGCTTATCTTATAGGGAGTGATAGATTGCTTCTTTACATACAGGAAGGACCGCAGGCACATCTTAGCACCTTGATCTCCTTGCTGCTTTTTACCGGAATCTTCTATTTTGTATTCGCCTGGTTTAGAGAACAGGTTTGTATCATAGCCTGTCCATATGGTAGGCTTCAGGGTGTTCTGCTGGACAATAAATCTATTGTTGTTGCCTACGATCATAAACGTGGAGAAAAGGAAGAAGGTAGGGCGAAATTCAGAAAAAATGAAGATCGTGAAGCAAGTGGGAAAGGTGATTGTATCGACTGTTTTCAATGTGTGCAGGTTTGCCCTACAGGAATAGATATTCGAAATGGAACCCAGCTGGAATGTGTGAATTGTACAGCATGTATAGACGCCTGCAATCATATGATGGATGCGGTGGATCTTCCGCAGGGATTGATTAGATATGCGAGTGAAGAGAATATTGAGAAGCAAAAGAAATTCAGGTTTACCCCGCGTATTAAAGGCTATGCTGCAGTTTTATTTATCCTCGTTACGGTATTAAGTGGCATGTTGTTTTTGAGAAGTGATGTGGAAGCCAATATTCTCAGGCTACCCGGCCAGCTTTATGAACATAAGGATGGCAATATCATTAGCAATGTATACACCTTTAAACTTATTAATAAAACTTCTGTGGATTACGATAATGTGAGGTTTGAAATCAAGTCGCATCCCGGAACTATAAATACTGTAAAAGGGAATTCCATCAGCATTCCTGCGAACGGCATGGCCGAAGGAACATTGTTCGTGGAAATTAAGCAGGCAGCACTGGAAAACGAAAAAGATAAAATCGTTATCGAAGTTTATAACGGCGAACAATTATTAGAAACTACCGGTACCACGTTTCTGGGACCAAGGAGTTACCACTAATCACTATAAATTATGAAGATAAACTGGGGAACGGGAATTGTAATTGGAATGCTCGCATTTATTAGCTTTATCATGTACTTTGTCGTCACCATGATGAGCAGTTCAGACTATGACCACGATCTTGTGGTAGAGGATTATTATAAGGCAGAGTTACATTATCAACAGGATATAGATGCGCAGGAAAATGCTCTTGCACTCCATGAACAGATCAGCCTTGAAAGAAGGGGTGATAGTTTAATAGTACTCTTTCCTGAAGGGATTGACCTTGAAAAAACTACAGGTATGGTAAGTCTGTACAGACCTTCCAACAAGAAACTCGATTTCAGTATTCCGTTTTCTGAAATTAAAAGTTCTGAATTTGAGATCCCGGCAGATCAACTTGTGAATGGGAGATGGAATGTTAAGGTTACCTGGCAGAATAGCGAAAAGGAATTCATGTTTAAAACTGAAATAGTCTACTAAATGCTGTTTTCTGCGCTCATATTTGGATTACTTGGAAGCTTCCATTGTATTGGTATGTGTGGGCCTATAGCATTTTTGCTTCCTCTGGATCGGGAAAATAAATTCAGGAAATTCCTGCAGATATTTCTCTATCACTCTGGTCGTCTTTTTTCCTACGGAATCATAGGACTGTTATTTGGAATTGCCGGGAAAAGCCTGTCTCTATTTGGCCTTCAACAGCAATTATCTATCATTATCGGGATCATTATGCTGTTTCTTGTACTCCTTCCGAAGAAGAAACTAGGTAAATTCAATCCTGAAAATGCTAACTTCAAAGTAGTGAAAGACCTGAAAAACTACCTTGGTAAGGAATTGAAAAAGAAAAATCCAGACACTTATTTTACCGTTGGTTTTTTGAACGGTTTCTTACCCTGCGGACTCGTATATATGGCAGTTTTTGGAGCGGTTGCCGGAGGTAGCGCACTATACGGTAGCTTATATATGGTCATTTTTGGAATTGGAACCATCCCGTTGATGACCAGTGCGATCTGGTTGAGTAACGTGATTTCTGTAAAAAACAGAATATATATTCGTAAGCTAATCCCTGTTTTTATAGCTATCATCGCCATACTATTTATCATTAGAGGAATGGGGCTTGGTATTCCTTACCTCTCCCCGGGAGAACCTATCATGAAAATAGGCTCAGTCATGGAATGCCAACCTTGAAAAACTGCTAAGCGAGGCTTGATTTAAAAACAGGTGAAATTTCGCTTTATCTCCGAAACTTCAGTCCTCATACTTGAATTTTGTGGAGATGCCTTGAATATTTCAAATACCCCTAGACCTCACGATATCCAGTTTTGCCAGTTTCTCCCTAGTAAGCGGTTTTCTAATTACTTTTTGAACATAGGGATGCGAGCGGATTTTCTCTACTTCTTCAGCATCACTGGAAAAGGTAAGTACGTAAACAGTTACATTATAATGAATTCCGGATTCCTGTAATTTGTCCAGTAATTGCTGCCCGGAAAGAATAGGCATATTGAGATCAACGAAAATCAAGACCTCTTTTACCTCCTGGTCCATGCTAGTAAGTTTATCCAGCGCCAGGCTGGAATCATCATATCGTTCCAGAGAATTTTCAGGAAAAAATTCCTGAATAAAAAGTTTTTGTATCGAGTTTATGATTGATTCATCATCAATTATAAAAATTCTATCAAATTTGGTATTTGCCATCAGTCTTCCATTCTTTCAATAAGCTCCACCAATGTCTGCATAGTCATTGGTTTCACCAGATAATTTTTTACCGCATTATAATCAGAAGCCTTTTGCCTGTCGGCTTCATTGATACTACTGGTCAGGATATAGATTGTAATCTGCTTCTCAATAGGTAATTTGGTAAATTCATCTAAAAATTTCCATCCGTCCCATACCGGCATGGTGAGATCTAAAAGAATGATTTCCGGGAGTGTTTTCTTGCTTTCCCAGTCTAGTTTGAGTCCATCGTAGGCTTCTTTTCCATTGTTATAGATCTGGATATTATCTATATATCCCGAAGATTGAAGGTATCTTTTAGAAAGGTAAATATGAACCGGGTCATCTTCTATTAGACAGGCTAAATTAATTTTGCTCATTAGGTAGTTTGATTATAATTTTTGTTCCAACATTCACTGTACTTTCAATTTCAATAGATCCGTTCATATTTTCAACTTGATTTTTGACCAGGAATAAACCTACGCCTCTCGCATCCTCATGTTTATGAAAAATTTTATACATTTTAAAAAGATCCTTGCGGTGCGTATCCAGGTCGATACCAATTCCATTATCCTCAATTTCGATTCTTACCAGCTTATTTTGAAGATCCTCTTTAGCAGTGATCTTAATCGTACTATCTCTATCTGGCGAAGAATATTTGATTCCATTAGTGACCAGGTTCAGCAGGATACTCTCAATATAAGCCCTGAGGCCATACACAGTAACTGTTTCCTCAACTTCAGTTCTTATATTGATATTTCCGGTTTTCGTAAGAGGTTCTACGCTTTCCACGATTTTGTCTACTGCAGCTTTTAATTGCACGATTTGGAAATCTTCCTGTCCGGATACATTTACTTTCACAATATCATTAAGATCATGGATGGTAGATTCCAGGTTTCCTGAGGCTGTTTTAAGATGTTTGAAAGGTTCTTCTACTTTGATCTCCGGGTTGGATTCACTTAAGAAATCAAGTAATAATGATATACCACTGGAATGAGAACGTAAATTATGAGAAACGATATGTGCGAAATTTTTCAATCTGTCATTCTGCTTCTCGGTAATGGTAAGTAACTTTTCGATCTTCTGAAAGTTCAATTCCTGTAACTCTTCATTTTCTTTTTGCTCAGAGATGTCTTCAATAAAACTCCAAATGATCTTCCTGCCATTGGGGTCTTTGGCTAAAACCCCTCTCAACAATACCGGGTATTTTGTTCCATCTTTTCTTATATATTCTTTTTCATAAGGCCCGTACTTACCTGTATCATCCAGTTCTTTGAGTTGCTCTTTCTCCATCTCCAGATATTCCTCCGGTGTCAACTCAAAATAGGTGAGATTTAGAAATTCCGACTGGCTGTAACCTGTAGGCTCTACCAGTCTCTTATTAACTTCGATAAAAGCTCCAGTTTCGTAATCGTTTAAGGCGATCCCTAATGGAGACAAATTGTATAGAGATTCAAGCAGTTTTTCCCTAAATTGTATCTCAACATCCACTTTCTTCTTTTCAGTAATATCCCGATGCAGCCCATACATTCTGGTTGGTCTTCCAGAGGCATCTCTTTCAAAGATCTTACCCTGGCTGGAAATCCATAAATACTCCCCGTTTTTGTGCTTTATTCTGAATTCACTGCTGAACTTTTTCTTCTTTCCGTCAAAATGTAATTGCACCTGTTGCTGAAGAGGCCGGAGGTCTTCAGGATGCACGATCGTTCTCCATGAATCAACCATCTGGTTAGGGAAGTCGCTTCGAGAGTAGCCGGAAAATTGAAACCAGACATCACTAAAGCTTATCTGGTCATTTACGATATCCCAGTCAAAAGTGGCAGTCTCGGTACCTTCAATGATATAATTGTCTTTTGTTTGCTCCCTGAGAAGGTTGTCATTGAGCTGTTTTAACTCATTAGTCTTTCGGGAAAGCTCGATTGACTTCATCACCTGGTTCGCTACCTTTTTAAGCTTCTCTAATTGTTCTTCGGAAAAGCTTTTAGGTTTAAAATCTATAGAGCATAAAGAACCTATGGAATAACCGGCAGAATTGGAAAGCGGAACACCTGCATAGGAAAGAATTGGATTTTCTCCCGTTACATATGGATTATTTCTGAATCTTTCATCTTTACGGGCATCTTCTACGATCATAAATCCTTCCGAAGAACTAATAGTATGAGCACAAAATGTAAACTCCCTCGGGAACTCTCTTGTTTCGAGGTCCATACCATAAGCCGACTTTATATATTGCGTATTCTGGCCAATTAAAGTGATCAGGGCACTGGGAGTACCGCAAATCTCAGCAGCCATAGCGCTCAAAAAATCAAGATCTTCATCATCGATTTTTTGTTGCGGCTTATATTTTTCAACTTCGAGATTTCTTCTCTTGTCGTTGTCAGGAATTGGAATATTCTTCATTGGTTACGAATGTTGGGGCTGTACATTGGAACCTTAAAACTAAAACATTTATTTTGAACCCGACCTTCAATTCGTGCGCTATGATTTTTTATAGTTCTGAATAATGCTTAAGTGAAGACCGAATATGAAGTTGCAGAAGAAAAAATTCCTGAAAAGTATAGCTTCTCAGGCAGAACGAGAATACAGGAATTCCCGGTTTTGCTGAAGTAGAAGTTCTGACCCGAAAGTGAAATATAGACGGAGCCTATTGTTACAAAGGCTTTTATTGCCTATTTTTGAAAGGACAGAGAGTTTTTATGTCTCTGTAATTCAGGGTGATGCATAGATCAAATTTTAATTCTAAACTGATCTTTACGTATTTACGTAAATATTTCAGAAATTCACTCGCTAACAAATGACATATCGTTCATTTAATAGTATGTGTTTTCGGGTTAGTTGCCTGAATCTTTAGGTGTTATACTTTTAATTATGAGCCGTTTGAGAATTTTGCTGCTTAGCTTAGGTTTATTCTTTGGAATAGCCACATCGGCCTATACTCAGATGTCACCTCCAGAACCTATGGCTCAGGACAATGGTAATGGACGTGAAGGTCCTCCGTGTGATCCTGGTAATGGGAACGGGAACGGTCCCGGCGGTAATGAAAATGGAAATGGTGTTCCTCCACCAGTTGGACTTTGCCTTCCTATAGACGATTATGTTTATATTTTGATGGGTGCAGGTCTGGTCGTTGGATGTTACCAGCTTAGAAAATTTGATCTTGCTTAGGAAAGCTCGGTGATTCGCTTTACATATTTCCCGATTACATCAAACTCAAGATTTACTGTATCTCCTTTTTGCAGATCTTTAAAATTCGTATGCTCATAAGTATATGGAATGATCGCTACAGAAAATTCTGTCGCCTTGCTGTTCACAACGGTAAGACTTACTCCGTTAACAGTAATAGATCCTTTTTCAATCGTAAGATTTCCAACCGATGGGTCGTACTCAAAGGTGTAAAGCCAGCTACCTTCCGTTTCTTTTACTTCTTTACAGATGGCCGTCTGGTCAACATGTCCCTGTACTATATGTCCATCAAGTCGAGCACCTAGTTTCATGCCTCGTTCCAGGTTGACAGCATCTCCAGTCTTCAGATTTCCTATACTTGTCTTGGTCAAGGTCTCCTGAACCGCGGTAACAGTATACATATTTCCTTCAATAGAAACCACTGTAAGACAAACACCATTATGAGAAACACTCTGGTCTAT
>NZ_CAJWRQ010000025.1 GCF_913046405.1 uncultured Christiangramia sp. | reverse complement strand
CGCAAAAATTAAAAACAAAAAATTTGAAATTACTTCTTTAAGAAAAGATGTTTCATCAGATGGAAGACATGCTGAAGTTGAATTCACCTCCAATTGGAGCGAGGATGCAAACAGGAGAGATTTTACTATTAATGCCATTGGGGTATCACTTTTACCAAAAAATTTTGGGGAGCTAATTGATCCTTTTAATGGTTTAAAAGATATTAATAGAGAAATCACTACAATTAGGTTTGAAGACAAAATAGATGCTTCAATAAAATTGAATCTAATCAATAGAAGTCTAGGAGAGGAATTAAAAGACATATATCGATTAAGAAATGCAATTCACCTACATGCGGAAATTAAGAAAGGAATTGAATACGAAATGGAAATGTCTACAATTGCGTATAGGAGAATGAAAATTTTTAAAGAACAAATTGTAATTGGTTTGCAAAAACACTCAATCCTGCAATAATTACAGAGAAAAAATTATTTTCACAAGTAAAAAAATAAAGACAAATAATTATGCAGTTAAATTACTTTCCAATACAATTTGATTTTTCAGATTACCAGATATTAACGGAAACATATTCTGATGAAAGATTGCAAGAGTTGAGGCGAAATTATAATAATTTTTACTCATTTTTTAAGGATGTTAATTTGATTGTTATATCCAATAAGGATGATAAGAAAAGCCAACTTAGCGGTAAGGTAGAAAAGCGTTCGGTGTTTGACGAGGGTAAGGTAACCACATCGTTGGTAAAACATATTTTTTTTAGAACCTTTAAAGATAGATTTCAAGGCTTTGTACCAGTTGATTTTTATCCTTTTCGTTTTTATTCACGTCAAAATAAAGATGATTTAATTCTAAATTTTCTGCCAGAAAGATTAAAACATAAAATTGCGTTCAAAAAACTAATCGAAGTACAACTCCGAGAAACAAATATTAATGATTCTAGAGGATTTGCATTTTTAGTTAATATTCGCAGAAACTGGGTGTTTAATATCTCGTGTTTGGAGCTATATCAGGAAGGTTTTGATTTAGTAGACTTTGAAGTATTACACACAGAATCGCTTCCGGGATTAGATAATATACTTGCTCCAAACGAAGATTTTGTAGGGGTTATAAAATCTATTAGTGGAAATATAGCGATGGTTTCCACAAATGAAGGTGAGGAAAGCTATCCACTAAATGAGCTCTTCATCCGTAAAACGAAGAGAAATATTCAAGCCTATCTGAACTTTGCTATTAATGAGCAAAAATCCCATCAAATATTAGAAGCTGTAAAAAATGAGCGTATTAAGAAGCAAAATCCGGTAAATCAGTTTACTGAAATAAATAAGATTGCAAAGTATCTTTTTTCGGATGATGGTAATCCAATTTTATTTCAAAACAGAGATGGATTTTGTTTTAAAGTAGATACTTCACCATTGCAAGTGCAAAATAGCATGAATTTGCAAACACCAACATTCATTTATGATCATGCTGGTACAAAAAAAAATAGTATAAATGCTGATATGGGATTGTCTAACTATGGCCCATATGATAGCATAAGTTTTGATATAAAAAAACCAAGAATAATTAGTATTTGTCATAGAGCCAAGCGAGGGGATTTTACAAGATTCTTATCTCATTTAAAGGATGGTATAGCAAACTCCCGATACTTCCAAAAAGGATTACTTAAGAAATATGAACTTCAGGATATAAATTATGATATACAGGAAATTTCTGATTACGACCTAAAGGATTATTTCGGTATAATAAGTAATCATGATAATGAAAAACCACATCTTGCTATAATTGAGATACCGGATAGATTTAAAACTCTATCAGATAGGGATAATCCATATTATAAGATTAAAGCCAAGCTACTTTCTTTAGAAATACCGGTGCAATTTGTAAGGTCATCCACCATATCTAAATATACAGAGTATATATTAAACCCATTAGCTCTTCAAATCTATGCAAAGCTTGGAGGAACACCGTGGGTATTGCCTGCTCAAAGGTCGGTTGATAGAGAAATCGTAATAGGAATAGGGCATAGTTGGTTAAGAAGTAATATCTACAAGGGTGCTGAAAGTAGTCGTGTAGTAGGGATAACAACCTTCATGTCTAGTGATGGGCAATATCTTTTGGGAGATAAGGTAAAGGATGTTCCTTACGAAAGTTATTTTGAAGAATTACTCAAAAGTCTTAAAAACTCTATTAGTAGTCTTTCAGATGAATACGCGTGGCAAAAAGGAGATACTGTAAGATTGATTTTTCACATATTTAAACCTATCAAAAATGTGGAGTTTGATGTTATTAGTCAGTTAGTTAAAGAGATAAGCCACTTTAATATCAAGTTTGCATTCGTAACAATAAGTAAAAGACATCCAAGTATTTTATTTGATACTAGTCAACTAGGTGAATCAAAATATGGATCGAGTCAAACAATAGGGAAGTGTATCCCACAACGAGGAAGTAATGTTTTTATAGATGATGAAACCTGTTTAGTGCAGATGCTAGGAGCAAGAGAATTAAAAACGGCTAAGCATGGTATGAGTACACCTATTCAAATTAAAATAAGAAAGCCTCAGGGGAATTATGAAAACCCAGAATTAAAAGATTTGATGTTTTATGATTTGAATTATATTACTCAACAGATTTATTCCTTCACCTATTTATCATGGAGGGGCTTTTTACCGAGAGAGGAACCTGCGACTATGTTATATTCTAACCTTATTTCAAGATTACTTGGAAAAATGAGACATATACCAGAGTGGGATGCGGATAAATTAAACTATACCCTAAAGCGTAAAAAATGGTTTTTATAGAAGAGAAGCATAGTTATTTAAGCAGTTTAACCAACCAACCAAAGCAAATTGCTTTGTTTGCTTTGGTTTCTAGTGAGGTATTTCAATTACCTATAGGTAGCTTTTCAGAATCTGATACAATTTATTACTCTTCTATTCATGCGATTAAAAAAAATTTAAAAGATGATTTCAGGTCTCAATATGTCAAAATATCACAACGTAAAGTTTCGGAGAACCCTACCGCTCCTTTTGTACATGACGATTTCCTGATTTTTACATTGATCATTGGAGTGCTAAAATTTGAATGTGATAAAGACTGGCTATTGCGGGTTATCCGAAGCCGAGCTAGAGGTAGAGTAACTACCACTTTTGAAAATTTATTATCAGGTAACTATCAAAGTAAAGCCAACAATCAGTCTATGGTTTTGGTATTTCTCTTTTTATTGGATAAATCAAAAATAAACAATGACCAATTGAATGAAGCATATTATGCAATGTGCGACACGAAAGAATCATTTAACAGCGACTTCATACGTATCGTTTACTACCGTGCATTTGATATTATTATCCAATTTAAGTTGCCTAGAGATGCCGATGAAGTATCTCGTTTGTTAGAATTTGAAATTAGATTTAAGAAGAGAATAAATTTTATTACTTACCTGACATATAACACTTTATTACTTTTAATTTTAATAGGAGCTTATCGCATTCTACATTCTCTTCCAGAAGATATGAAGGAAAAGATTAATGAGATAGGAATTTTAATTGGAATCGGTGGGATAGGATTGTTTGGTAATATTATTCCAAAATTGAGATTGAATTTTCGGAACCTGATATTTAGATTTTTTGGATATCAAAATAAGAATAGTAATCATTATTTATGAATTTGTAATTGGATAAAAAGTAAAAATGAAATAAACCTAAAAAACTAAAACCAACAACTATTAATGGCCAATAGGCGGCAGCGTTTAAAAAAATAATTAACTTGATCAACGAACTAATACTAAGCTAACAAATCCGTGTCCAATCCGCCAACTGGCGAACCGAGATCGTGAGGCAAAATTATTTTTTAGAATTTTTTATTTTAATAAGTTTGAAAGAAATAAAGATACCAGACTATTGATTATGCATTGCGATATCGAAATGTAAATACTAAAGTGAGGATAAAGATGAATGATTATTTTAAAAATCTACTATAGCCTTTTTTATATCATTTATATAGTAAACCCAATATTTATTAGAAATACTAAATAGTAATAAACATTTTTCGCGCCCTCCTTTTTATTAAAAATATATGAGTTATTATATATACTTATATATCAAGTTATGAAGAACTAATATTAAGTTCATACACAAGAGAATATGTCTGGTATCTTTTCTGATCAAAAATTAAAGCAAGATCTCAAATCAAGATTTCAAAAAATAAATGATGTAGGAGAGTTCATTTCTTTTTTAAATTTCTTTGAAAGAAATTCCATTGGGCAAGAAAAGAAAAAAGCTTTAAAACCTATTACCGAAAAAGAAGTTTACCATTTATCCAAAACTAGGGATACTAGATATGACCATTTTGAAATCCCTAAGAAAAATGGAAACAATCGCGATATTAAAGCCCCTGACCGAAGGCTTAAAAGAATTCAGGGATTAATTAATGAAGTTTTGCAAGTAATATTTGAAGATTCAAAAAGTGATTGTACCAATGGTTTCTTATATGGTAGAGATATACGAACCAATGCAGAACCACATATAAATAAGAATTTCGTTCTTAACCTTGATATCGAGAACTTTTTTCCGTCTATTGAGTTTAGACGAATCAAAACAGTTTTAGAATTACAACCTTTCGATTTATCACGCAGTAGAGAGCCCATAGCCTTTCTTATTGCAAATATCTGTACTTTAAATGGTATGCTACCTCAGGGATCACCTGCGTCCCCAATTTTATCTAACATTGTCACTCAAAAATTAGATCGAAGAATCCAAAGATTATGCTTTCAAAAAAAAGTGAAATATACCAGATATGCAGATGACCTAACTTTTTCATCAAATCGAGATGTATTCGATCAAAAGTTGATAAAGAAAATCGAAAAGATTATTAAATCAGAAAAATTCCAATTGAATTACAACAAGACACGACTTCGCAATTCAATGGAGCGCCAAGAGGTAACGGGTCTTATTGTTAATAGAAAAGTAAATATTAAAAGAAAGTATTTACAAAAAACCCGTGCAATGCTCAATAATTGGGAGAAAGGCGGCTTAAAATATGCAGAAAGAGAATTCCAAAAACATCAGCCAGTTGAAAAAGTGGAATATGATTTTAGAGAAGTTTTATTAGGCCATCTTTCATTTATTAGGCTAATTAAGGGAGAAACAAAATATACTGATCAGTTACTTCTAAACTATTATTTCCTATACCACCAAATTAATTATGATCACATAAAAAATAGCGCTGTCAAGACCAGACTAAGAAAAGACAATGTGGAAATGGAAAAGCTATTGTCAGAAAAAACAGCCTATACTCGAGATGAGATTTTCATAGCCTTCTGTACTAGTGCCTTTCATCAAGTTGAAAACTTAATAAATTACTACTACTATAAAAAATATCCAGTTTTAGAAAATTTGTTACAAGTCCTAATTGAAGAAAATCCTTTTTTCAAAAGTCGCTATAAAAGACTGGAAAAAGCTAAAAAATCGGTTAAAAAGATCAGTGATTTAAATATTAATGTACTAATATTTTTATATGAAAAAGAGTTCTATTTTGACAAGGGAATTTTTTATGATAAAAAGATTACTAAGCTTAGAAGAATTAGAAATGATAAGTCGCATAGATGCGAAGTTATTGACTCAGATAAACCTAAAATAATAAGCGAATACCAGCAATTTAAAAAAAGAACAGAAAACTTAAAAAATTATTCGCCAACTAAAGAGGAAGAACATTTAGTTTCTCAATATGAGGTTATCCGCTTTTTAGAAGAAAAGAATTTCAAAAAAGTACGAGGAATTGTGAATTCCATAAATGAGAACATAAAAAATTACTTTGCCTAATAACAGTCGGTTAAAGAAAATAGCTCAGATTTCTACTTTTATCCAGTTCTAAAATTGGGAGGAGGGCTCTGAATTTTAAATATGAAAAACCTAACTAAGAAAAAAATTGTTCTATTCGTAATATTACTTCTTGCCATTGCAGAAGTTGGGTCATCTTTCATTACAGGAATATTATTTCCTTTTACAAGTAATTAAAAGAGAAAATAACTTGGGATAATAATCATTAATTGATTCAAAAATTGATTACACTGTCCAGTGCATCATCTGCATCTCTATGAATAAAGTTGGCTTGGTAATTTAGCGTGGTTTTTAGGTCACTATGGCGGTAAAGCTTTTGTAGCATTAAGGGGTGTATCTTATCTCCGGCTATGTTTCCAAAAGTATGACGTGCTATGTGGTTTGAAAGATTTTTGTCTATTTCACACTCTTTAGCTATTCGTTTCAGGAACTTATTTAAAACCTTAGTAGCGTTCCTCATTTTAAGAAATACGCTTTTTGGATCATTTTGATTAGCATCTTTTAAAAATGGAAAAATATAGCCGTTGTTTTCCGTTTTATCCATCAGGTAAAGGTTAAAGATGGTTATGGCTTTTTCCGGGACTTTAAAGCTCAATGGTTTTTCATTCTTATTCATCACGTAGTACAGGCGGCCATCTTTTATATCTGTCCACTTCAAGGCTACAACATCTGAAATTCTTATACCTGCAAAGTAGAAGGAAACAAGCCAGATATTCCTGGTGTGCCATATCGAAGAATGACTTTCCGCTGCTAGATTTTCAATTTTGATAACTTCCTCAGCAGTCAGTCCAATTTTATTTCCTGAGCCAATTCTGATTTTTTCTTTTTCGCCAGCGAAAGGATAATATTTTTGAGAAACAATCCCATCTTTTATAGCAACATTAAAGAGGGTTCTAATAAAAATAAGTTGGTTTGTAATGGTTCTTGTCTTTTGTCCCAGGTAAGTGGAGCAGAAGGCTTTGTACTTATTTAGAAATGATTCATTAATTTCCCGAAACTCCAGCCGAGTATTTCTCTTAAAATAGGTAATGGCATCCTCAAACGAATATTCACCTTTTCTGGTCTTACTTAATCTTATTCGTCTTCGCTCTTTTATTGATTTTATAACCGCCTCTTTCCTTTGACTGGTTTTGAGGTTCAGAAATTCTTCCAGATTATAGAGAATAGACAGCTCAGATTTCGCGACAGAAAAAGTTCCTTTATCATATTTTTGTTTAACACGTTCAGCCGCTACTGCAAAGAAAGATTGAGATCCTCCCGGTCCTTTGAGTTTGTTTTTAATCTGCCTGGGCGTCAAATCATCTTCTGAATGAAAATACAAATCCTGGGCCTCGGTCATTTTCTTCATCAGGAAATGATTCAGTTTTTTATGGTTAGGATGGCTTTTTTTAACCTTTCCAAACTTTTTGTCCCAATCTTTTTCAAGAATATAGTGTCCAAGCCAATGGTAGTTTGTCTTATAATTTTCACTAATTCTAAGAGCAAGAGGAATAGTTTCATCTTTCCTGATCATATTTTTGCGCAAGACAACTTTTATACTGGCCATAACGAACTTATTTTTAGATATTTAAATATAAATAAAAATTCTAAAAACTAGTACAGAATAAGTACAGAATAATTCCATTTTACCTGTTATTCTTTGATATCACTAAAAATGTAAAAGCCTGAAAAACATAGCATTTATGGGTGTTTGACGGATTTTGAGGCTCCTCTAATTTCAGCTCATAACCCGAAGGTCACTGGTTCGAGTCCAGTTCCCGCTACTAAGCAAAAAGCCATTCATTCGAATGGCTTTTTTCGTTTATTATCGTCCTTGCGGAAATCTCAACAATCATTAAAGATCTGACTCAGAAATTGATCATATTTTTTCAGTTCTCTGGGAACATCTGCGTTCTTTTCCATATCGTGGAAATGCGTTGAAGCGATAAATTCCAGACCAATAAATTTGTTCATTTTATGAAAAGCGTAAAGTGGTCCTTCATCCACACTCTTTTGGTCGAAAAATTCTCCCTCAAGCTTAAAAGCGTCTTCCGGTGCGTTCCAGCTAGTTGTTAATAGATACTTCTTCCCATGAAGACTTCCTCCGGTTCCATAATTAATAGAAGGATTCTTCCTGCTTCTTCCATCGTTTGTATATATTCCATTTTGATGCCCTGCAGTAAAGACCTTGTCTATGTACTCCTTAAATCCAAAAGGAATCTGAAACCACCATATTGGAGTGTGGTAAATTATAATATCTGCCCATTTATACTTCTCAACTTCTTCTAAATTGTATTTCTTTCCAACTTCAGTCGTTCTAACATCAAAGCCTGGTCTATTCGCGAAATAATTTGTGTTGTTCTGTAATAATGTTTTATTAAAACGGCCGGGAGAATGTGCGAAAGTATGTCCGACGTTTATTACAAAAATGTTCTTCATAGCATTTAATATTATTAGTTCGGGACAAAATTAAAGGCTATTATACTATCATAAAAATAGTATGATTTATACCTTTGTATTAAAATAGTAATAGATGGTAAGTATGGAATGGTATCGCACATTCGTAGCGATCTATGAGAAAAGTACCTTAACAAAAGCTGCTGAGGCCTTATTTACAAGTCAGCCAGGGGTAAGCGTTCATTTAAATGCACTGGAATCCTATATAGGTCGTAAACTGTTTGAAAGAACATCGCGTAGAATGATCCCGACAGAAGAAGGTAAACAACTTTACAATTTTGTGCTGGATGCAGTTAAAAGACTTGAAAAGGCTGAACAACATTTCAAGAAAACTTCCCAGGTAGAAGTGCCTTCCATTAATATTGGAATGTGTACTGAAACCTTTCAAACGATACTCGAACCTGAAATTTCAAGTTTAGATTTCAACCTGCTGGCAAAGTTTGGGGATCATCAGGAATTGATTAAAGATCTAAATAATGGCATTCTGGATTTAGTCATAACCCCTAAGTTTGATACTAAAAACTCTCTTGCGACCTATGAAGCATTTACGAAAGAGAATATCGTAATGGTGGCTGGGAAAGGTTCGGAATTAAAAGAGATAAACTCTTTAATCGACAATGAAGGTTTCGGTGAGCTGGAGAAGATATTAAAAAGGCAGACCTGGTATAGCGCATCTAATGAGATGGATCACTTTAGACGTTTCTGGTATGAAAACTTTAAAAAGAGGGTAGATTTTAAACCGAATTATATTTTACCAAATATTGGTTCTATTATAAGATCTATAGAGAATAATAAAGGCTTCGCCATTGTGCCTGATTTCCTAGTAAATGATTCACTCAGGGACGCTAAGATTCAACTAGTGTGGTCTGGTAAAAAAGAAGTTAGTAATATTCTCTACTTCGCTACTCGAAGTGATCTGAAGCATAAAGAAGAGACCGCAGTTATTAAAGGTATTTTTAGAAGAAAAATGATAAAGTTATAATAAGGTGATTACAGAAGTTTTTCAAACTATAAAGATTATTTTTTTGGTGATGCAATTTCTATAAACTCAATCTACCAAAATTTAGATAGTTCTTTGTGCTGGCATTCTTAGTCCGGCTCCACATATCTATATAATGTATACAGACTGTAATCGATTCCATCATGAAAAGTCTGAAAACAAAAAAACCGACCCTAAGGTCGGTTTTTGAATATTTTATATTACCTGATATTACATTGCAGTGTATCCAAATCTCTGTCCTGCAACAGATACTCCAACCATCGCACCAGCTTTAGGCATAGTTGCTACAGCTGTACCATCAGTAAATTTGATAGTTTTAGATTTTCCTTTTTCCAGAATTACCGCAGTAGCATTTCCAGATAATTCATAATCTCCTTCTTGGAACTTGTTCAAATCTTCTTCATTTTCGAAGAAAATTACTTCTCGGTAAGCTTTTCCACCAACCTGCAGTCCTACATCAACTTGCTTTAAGTTAGCATATCCTACCATTGTTCCGTTTTCGTAGACAATTCCGTTTCCTGAAGCACCACCAATGATATATGCACCTTTTCCAACATTCGGGAAAATTGCATATCCAGCGGAACTTGCAAACAACTCAGCCAAATTAGGTTCTGCTGCGGTCATCGCTGCTTTAGCTTCCGTAGCGTCAGCTTTAAGATCGGTCATATCTCCCGTTTTAGTGGATCCACAACTTACTATTCCAATGAATAGCATTAATAATCCGGTCTTTCTTAAGTAAACATTTAAATTTTTCATGACTTATTTTTTTGGTAATTCAAAACTAATCGAATCATATTACAAGACCTGTTAAGCTCACGTTATTTGGGAATATCTTAAAGCAGAACCTAAACACGATGTTAAAATATGTGCTGTTAATGCTTCTATTGAAAAATTTTTATAAACTACTAATATATAGTGTAATACAAATATTTGATATTGAATTGAGCTAATAATAAAAGCTATTGAGTTAAACCATGCTCGGCATTCTGGATACTTTAGCTTTTGAATTTAGTTAAATATTAGGGGCTCGACTTGTAGGGAATCGGCCCCTTTTTTTATATTCAATTTTCAGCTTCGAAAATTTCTTCGATTGTTTTGTCAAACAGGTGCGAGAGTTTGAAAGCTAAAGGTAAACTGGGATCAAACTTTCCTTTCTCTATAGCATTAATAGTTTGTCTGGATACATTTAGTCTTTTTGCAAGTTCGGCCTGCGTCAAATCATGCTCGGCTCTTAAAATTTTGATTCTGTTTTTCATCGATACCTGTATTGTCCAATTACCACTCCGGTGAAATAGCTTAGCCCAATCACAATTACCAGATGCGAAATTTCAGCATCGAAATTAATAAGGTTTGTAACATCCATTGTGGAGTAACTAATTCCAAGGATAAGCGCAATCCCTAGTGATAAGCCCATTGCTTCAAGGTGAATCTTTCTTTGTAACTCGTCCAGGCTTTCCAGGTGCTTTATGTTCGCGATGATCATTCCAACTCCAATTAGTAGATTGATGATTAGTAAGATGGTCGTGATCGTGTTATTGCCTGTCCATAGATAAAGATTTCCAAATACCACCACTGCCAGGGATGTAACCCAAAGTGTGGTCCATAATGCCAAGAGCTTTGTGCGTCCGGTTGTACAGTTTTTACTCGTTGATTTTTCCATGATGTAAAGTTTATTTGACACAAATATAGAAAAAGATTTAATTAGAATGGTTTGTTTTACAAAAAGTATATAAAACTTTACATTCGGTTTTACTTTTTTAGTATTTCAGTCTTGATAAGATTTTGCTAAACTCCGCCTGTATCCATTCTGAAACCTAAGTTTTCTATATCTTCGAATCTCTCAAACTTTCCAAAATGATGACTGATACAAACCCAAATATTTCTGAAGCCGATTTTGATATTACCATTCCTATAAAGATTGGTTATCCTGCTCTAAATGATTTTCTAAAGCAGAAACTGGTCGGTGAGATCATCAGCAAAGAGAATGAGGAAGGCGAAAAGTCTAACTATGCCCAGATCCTGGACATTACGATTGAGAAAAGTGACAATCCGGAATACGATTTATGTCTGCCTGTTACGGTGCAAACGCTTACTAGTTTTTTTAAGAACAAGCAGGTTAAATTTTTGTTCTACGCGAGTTTACACCTGGATCGTGAACTGCAAAAAATTGAACTTGCAAATTATGAGATCGATGGTCAGAATAACAACTGGCTTGTAAATCAGGCATTGGAAACTGTCGTGAACAAATGGTTGTACGCTAAATTAAAGGAAAAAATGAATTTTAATTTCATGCCTCAACTGGAAGAGCAAATGAATTCCTTGAACAGTAAATTGGAAAATAAGATAGAAGCCAAGGAAGGCATCAATCTTATTGGTTTCCTGGAAGATCTTGAAGTTGCGCAGTTTATGGCTGACGAAAATGACCTTTGGATCTCTATGCGCTTGAAGGCAAATGGTGTGGTTGAAATAGATAAAATTAAACTTCCCTAAGATGAAGCTAAATCACTATATCGATCATACGCTATTAAAACCTGAAGCCAGCCCTCAGGCAATTATAAAACTTTGTCAGGAAGCGATTGATTATGAGTTCTATGCGGTTTGTGTTTCCGGATGTTATGCCTATTTAGCTGCAGAGCAAATTAGACAATCTAATGTAAAGCTAGCCGTTACCGTAGGCTTCCCATTGGGTTCTTTAACTTCGGAAGCAAAAGTGCAAGAGGCCAAAATTGCGATTAAACAAGGTGCAGATGAAATCGACATGGTTATGAATATTGGTTTTCTTAAAGCTGGTTTGACTGAAGAAGTAGAAGAGGAAATAAGGTCTGTAAAGTCGGTAATTGGAGAAAAGATTCTCAAAGTCATTCTGGAAACCTGTTATTTAAGCAATTCTGAAATTGTAAAGGCCTGTATGATTTCAGAAAAAGCAGGAGCTGATTTTGTGAAAACTTCTACAGGTTTTGGTACTGCTGGTGCTAGTATCGAACATATAAAGCTTATGAAGCAAAGCATTGGTGGCAATATGAAAATCAAAGCTTCAGGAGGAATTCGAGATATAGAGACCGCCTTAGAATATGTAAATGCCGGTGCAGACCGCATTGGAACCTCTTCCGGGATTCAGATTGTTTCCGGCTCATGGATCTCATAGGATTTTTCTTACTTCATTTTGTTCATATCGTCTTAATAACTAGGCTTTAAAGTCTTTGTTTACAGAACTTTAATAAGTCGATTTTTACCTAAATTATTCGTGTTTAACTTATAATTTCTGTTGCTTTGATACAATCTAATTTAGTGTTCCGCTTATTCCTTGTTGTTTTTATGGGAATGATCGTGAAGGGTACGGCACAGGTTCATAAATCTCTGCAGGAAGTCAGAATGATCAATAGCTTTACAGATGCTGAAAAAGTCCATATTCAGCAGGCTAACGGTGATCATCTCTGGATCACAACGCCATTAAAAGTTATTCGATATAACTCTGCGGAAGTAGAGGATTACAATAAATTTCGGGGTATTCCATCTGAAATTGGGAAACAATATCGTGCTACTTTAACAGATTCCAGAGGACAGGTATGGCTTACCGGAGACAAAGGTCTGGCTGTTCTCGAGAGCGGAAAGCAGGATTTTAGATTTGTAAGTTCCATGCCCGGGAAGGTCTATGAGATGCTGGAAGACCCGGCGGGTCAGTTATGGCTGGCTGCAGAGAACGGTATTTTCAAGCTGAACGTCGATTCTAAAGCTAAGGATTTCGGACTTTCAAGATTTCTTTCTGAAAATACTAAGGCAACCACGTCTACTATCTTTAATGACGAAATCATTTTTGCCGGACCAAATGCGGTGATCGCTATTAATAGAAGATCCGGGAAATTCAGACGCCTAAAAACTTCATATTACGAAAATCTGGAGTTCACGGCACTTCTATCACTCGGTAATAAGTTGTTGCTGGCTACCAATAGAAAGGGGATGTTCGAATTCGATGCACAACTAGATAGATTTCAGAAGATCTACAGGCTGCCTTTCGATCTCACCAGAGGTCATATAACAGATTTACTCAAAACCAACGATAAGGTCATTGCCCTGACCCGTGATAATGGGGTATATAAATTCGATGAGGAACTAAAATTTATTAAAAAAGAGGAAAGCTTTCCGAAGCAATTATTTGCAGCCCAGTTAAATAATAAAAACTTGCTCTGGTTAGTTGGAAATGACGGGCTCTATCTAAAAAATCTATCTTCAGAATCCATATGGCAATTGCACCATGATCCTGCGAAATATTCAAGTCTGGCAGGCAATAGGTTAAGTGCCATGGCCACAGATTCTCGTGGACACGTTTGGTTTGGAACCAGTGAAGGCCTGAGCATCTGGAACCCTGAGACCGATCGCTATAGTCATATCAAAAATTTAAACTACAAAAAGGCAAGACAAAATCCAGATAAGATAACTTCTATTGCTGCTAACGAGCAGTATGTATGGGTTGCGACCGGTGAAGATGGTGTGTATAAGATAAATATCAATACACTTCTTAGAGCTCATTATGCACCCACCGCACTTTACAAAACAGAGGTTCTGGAAGCGAATGCCCTATTTATTGATTCTTCTGAAAATACTTGGATTGGCGGAGAAACAGGTTATTTGACAAGAATAAGTACTTCCAATGAGATCAAAACCTTTCCTTTAAAGGAAGTCCTGGCAATTGCAGAACTCGGACCCAGAAAACTGATTGTAGCTACCAGGAATCGTGTTCATTCCATAGATCCCATTAGTGGTCGTATTAGCGATCTTGATATGCTTACTGCCAGCGAAACCATGCATTATTACGCCATCAACCAATTGTATATCACTCAGGAGGGCATAGGTCTCTTTGCAACAGAAGGCACAGGTTTAATCTCGTATAATTTTGAAACGGAAGCTTTAGAGATCTTTGATGAAGATTTTGGTTTACCGTCTAATAATGTGGAAGGAGTGATCGTGGAGGATGAAAATTACTGGATATCTACAGATGAAGGTCTTGCAAGTTATGATGTAAAAGAAAAGAACCTTAGAGTATTCAGCGAATTAAACGGACTTACAACTTCTGAACTAACTACAGGTTTTACTAAAATGACGAACGGTTCCCTTGTCCTGGGGACAGCGAAAGGGGTTAATATTTTTAAGCCGAAAAGTATGCTGGCGCAGCAGGAGTTGAAACCTGAAGTGGAATTCAGAACTCTTATGCAGGCTTCAGTTCGGAATGAAAAACAAAGAAGGATCTCATTACTAAGTGGTTCGATCATCGAAGTAAAAGAAAATACAGGTTTCCAGGTAGCCTTCCAGGGATTATCATTCTGGTCTCCAGATGAATTGCTCTATAGCTGGAGAATGCAGGGAATTGAAGATGAATGGTCCAAACCTTCAAAAGTGAATTCAGCGAGCTATGCCAGTCTGCCTCCGGGAAATTACATGTTTGAAGTAAGGTCAAAACTACCAAATTCCAGTTGGTCTGAAGTCAAGCAAATTCCCGTAGAAGTCGCAGCAGTTTCAGGAGGTATTGGAGTTGTGTATCTATTTATGGGAATTGGAATTGTAGCGGCTGTGATCATATTTGCCTACGTATTTGTGCTTCGTTCCAGAAATGCCGACAGGCAGGCCAAGGAAGAACTTAGAGCAAAACTGCAACAGGAGTTTCAGAAACCTGTAGAAAGCGCGGTACAATCCTTAAGTAAAATATCAGCTTCTAAAGATGCGGATAATCAAGAGGATCTACAGCGATATGCTGCAAGGTTTGATGATCTTTTCAACCAGATCCTGAATTTCAATTATGAAGAATCTGTTTATGAAATTTCCAGTATAACATTAGATGCACATATTCCAGAGGTGGTAAATGAGATCGAACCGGTCTACAAATTGAAAGATCTCGACTTGATCATTAATAACCATTGGGGAGAAGAACCTTTTTATTACAATATGGAGATGCTGGATAAGATCTTCTTTAGTTTGATATCGGGCAGTGCAGGGTATTCGATAAAAAATGGAAAGATCATTCTAAATCTTATTCGCACTGGTGCTGGAGATCTGAAGGTTCAGATCACAGATACCGGAAAAGGCATTCCTGCGCAGGATGTTAAGGTGCTGGAAAAGAAGCGTGGTCTGGATCAACGAATGAAGTTTAGAGATAAGAGCGGACTTCGTTATATCCTTAAAGCTATGGAACTCATTAATAAAGCAGGTGGAAGCTTCAATTTTGAAACGCAAAGTAATGAAGGGTCAACATACACTGCGGTATTAAAGAACAGGCAGGAAGATTATCGCAGGGTACCCCAACGTGCTGCCGGAATCCTTCAGTCAAAAAATATTCAGAAAGCAATGGCTAAGTCTCTTCCGAAGGAAATTGAGAATATTAGTGACAGTAAGATATTGATCATTGATTCTGAAACTTCCTCCAGGGAACTACTGGCGAATTTAATTGGTCAACATTGCCAGGTTTATCAGGCGGCAACGGCTGAAGAAGGCATTGAAAAAGCAAATATGATCTTCCCAGATATCATAATTGCAGCGAGTATGCTATCAGATATGAACACTATTCAGCTATCTAAAATGCTTAGGCGTAATCCTGCTCTCAACCATATCGATATATTCATGATCACAAATGAGGGACAGCAATTTGATACGGATCAGGTAGCTGAAATTACAGAACTTATCAGTGAACCTTTGAATATGACATTATTGATGAATAAGATCGCTTCAACCTTGAAAAGTCAGCAGGAATTTCGAGAAGGCTTCATCAAAAGTCATTTGCAAAATATTAACATAGTATACAGGTCTGATCGTGATAGGAAATTTATTCAGGAATCAAAACAGACTATCCTTGATAATATTGAAAAAGACAATTTCACTGTGCACGATCTTAGCGCATCCTTAGGTATTTCGAGTAATACACTGTTCATGAAACTTAAAAGTTTGGTGAACCTTTCGCCTCAGGAATTTATAGAGTTTGTCCATGCAGAATACGGAAGAGAATTGCTGAACGATGGTGATTTTAATACCATGGAGGTTGCATACAAAGCAGGTTTTTCCAGTCCAAAACGCCTTCAGGAAAGTCTGAAGAAGTTCTACGGAAAGGATTATAACTCTATCTTAGAACGGTAGTTTCCAGTATTCATTCCACAAAAAAAAGCCTGTTCGTCAAGAACAGGCTTTTTACTTTCTAATAATAGTAATTATCCTACCAGTTGTAGTTCACTAAAATCCTTCTTTATGATCATGCTTTTTTCTTCAGCATTGTATTGAAGTGTTTCTAATGGCACTTCTTCATTTTCGTAGAATACTCTTCTAATTTCAAATGGAAGTCCGTGTAGGTTTAGTTTAAAGGTGTCATAGGAAGCCGAGAACTTTCCGCTCTTATGCTGCTGGATGATCACCTCATCTTCCTTACCTGTCAGCTTAAATGTACGAAGGCTGTAAATGTTTTGTCGGTATTCATACCCATCATGCGCATCTTCATAAAATTCGGAATTCTCTTTTCCTAGTTTGTAATATACATCAAGCGTCATTTGTTCGATCTCTACCTGATCTACATATTGCTGGATTGGGTATTTAGGAATTATCGCTCCGGCCTTGATAAATATAGGTACGATATCCAGTGGTGCGTCTACCCAGATTTCCTTACCACCATTTACCAGATCGTCGCTCCAGAAGTTGTACCACTGGCCTCTTGGAATATACATTCTACGTCCCTGTACATTTGGTTCCTGAATTGGGCATACCAGGATCTGGTTTCCGAAGATAAATTCATCAGATCTATAATGTGTTTGTACATCTTCCTGATCAAAATAAACCAGAGGTTTTAGAATTGGCTGACCTTCCTGAACGTAGTTATAGAACGCAGTATATAAATATGGCAATAGCTGATAACGTAATTCTACGAACTTCCGGCTAATGTCAAGTACGTCTTCTCCAAAGAACCATGGTTCCTGTTCGCCATGATCTCCCGATGAATGAACGCGGCAGAATGGATGAAATATTCCTAGTTGTATCCATCTGGTATAAAGTTCTCCGGAAGGCTGCTCGGCAAAACCACCAATATCAGATCCGGCAAAACTCATTCCACTCATACAAAGTCGTTGTATCTGGACATTTGCGAGCCATAAATGTTCCCAGGTAGCTACGTTGTCACCTGTCCAGGTTGAAGTATAGCGTTGTCCTCCAGAATAATTTGCTCTGGTAATGATAAACGGTCGCTTCGGAAAATTGAACTTTTTAACTCCTTCATAGGTAGCTCTGGCCATCTGCATTCCGTAGATATTATGAGCTTTTCTATGGCTACATGCATGACCATCATAATCATGTCTAACATCCAGCGGGAAGGTTTTTCCTGGAACCTCCATCACTGCAGGTTCGTTCATATCGTTCCAGACTCCTTTTACTCCAATTTCACCAATTAGTTCCCTGTATAAACTACTCCACCATTCACGTACATCGGGATTGGTGAAATCGGGGAAGTAACATTCCCCTGGCCAAACCTTACCTCGCATGTATGGTCCATCTGCTCGGCGACAGAAATAATCTTTGTCTAAAGCTTCTTTAAAAACATCATAGCTCAGGTCTATTTTAATACCGGGATCGATGATGGCTACGGTTTTAAAGCCGTCTTCTTCCAGTTCACGAACCATTCGTTTAGGATCTGGAAAAAATTCCTTGTTCCACGTAAAGCAACGGAAGCCTTCCATATAGTCAATATCCAGGTAGATCGCATCACATGGAAAATTTAATTCCCTGAATTTTGAAGTGATTTCCTTGACCTTGCTTTCAGGATAATAACTCCATTTACACTGATGAAATCCCAATGCCCACATTGGTGGCAATTCCGGTTTACCGGTAAGATCTGTATACGTCGTGAGGACATCGGTCATTTGCGGACCGTAGATGAAGTAATAATTCATCTCCCCACCATCTGCCCAGAAGCTGGTTACATTTCGACGTTCACTACAAAAATCAAAATGTGTTTTAAATGTGTTGTCGAAAAAGATTCCGTAGGAAATATTCTGTTGAAGACCCATGTAGAAAGGAACCGCTTTATAAAGTTCATTCGTATCCTTGCCGTAAGCATATTGATCTGTGTTCCAGAGGCTCAGTCTTTTACCCTTTAAATTGAAGTTGGTTGGCTTGTCCCCAAGTCCGAAAAAACTTTCCTGATCTTTCGAAGATTTGCTCATTTTGACAAAATTCCCTCCAAACTCGAAGCTTTCTTCCCAATGGAACCCAAGTTCGTCTTCCAGAATGATCTTACCACTATGTTCGTACATCCCTACACGCAGATCATCCTTGGCAACTTTACAGATGAACTTTTCAGTCTTTACAACAACGTGTGTGTCCTCTTCTGAAATTTCCAGGTGGTTAAAACCATGAGGATGATTTTGATCTACTGCATATGAAAAGTCGTGCTCAAAAATACCATTGGTGGTATATCGAAATCGCATCATATTGTCCCGAAGGATCGTTAGTTGTAGCCTTACGCCATTTTTAGTGATAAAATTGACGGTATCCTGATCGTGTTCGTAAGAAATCAGGCTGGTAGGGTATAGATTCCCCTTTTGTTCAAGTTCTGTATTTGTAATCATTTTTCTTAGCTTCTAATTATTCCGGCAACCAAAATTTGCAACCAGAGTATGTTTTTTTTGATATTATGCAAGTTTAAATACCACTGTTGCAAGTGGAGGAATAGTAATTTTTGCTGAAAATTCTTTCCCGTGAAAAGCTTCTTTTTCGATTTTAATAGCATTATTCGTTACTCCAGATCCTCCGTATTTCGTATCATCTGAATTAAAAATCTCTTTTAATTTTCCCTTCTTCGGAAGACCAATTGAATATTCTTTCAATACAGTGGGAGTGAAATTACAGACAACTGCCAGTATTTCTTTTTCTGAAGTTCCCTTTCTCAAGTAACTGATCACCGAATTCTGATTGTCATCAAATGAGATCCATTCAAATCCTTCTTCACTGAATTGTTTATCGTATAATGCAGGTTGTTTTTTATAAATTATGTTGAGATCAGTAAGTGCCTTCTTGATACCACTATGAGAATCCTGTTCCAGCAAATGCCAGTCCAAGCTGGTATTGTAGTTCCATTCTGCATACTGTCCCAGCTCAGCTCCCATAAATAAAAGTTTCGCACCTGGATGTGTATACATATAACTATACATCAATCTCAAATTTGCGAAACGCTGCCAGTCGTCACCCGGCATTCTACCAAGCAATGATTTTTTTCCGTAGACAACTTCATCGTGACTTAAAGGCAATACGAAGTTCTCAGTAAATGTATAGGTCATACTGAAGGTGATATCATTTTGATGATACCCGCGATGAATAGGATCCTTTTTAAAATATTCCAGGGTATCGTGCATCCAGCCCATCATCCATTTCATTCCAAAACCTAAACCTCCATGGCTTACCGGCCTGGAAACTTTAGGAAATGAGGTGGATTCTTCAGCAATTGTTTGTACTCCCTGGAAACTGCTATATACTTCAGTATTAAGATCTTTTATAAAACTAATGGCATCGAGGTTTTCTCTTCCGCCTTCAGCATTAGGTTCCCATTCACCATCTTCTCTTGAATAATCCAGGTATAACATGGAAGCTACGGCGTCTACTCGAAGACCGTCGATATGGTATTTATCCAACCAGAAAACTGCGTTACTTATCAAAAAGGACCGAACTTCATTTCTGCCATAATTAAAGATGAGACTTTTCCAGTCCTGGTGATAGCCTTTGCGAGGATCTGGATGTTCGTATAGATGCGAACCATCAAATTTTCCAAGACCATGTTTGTCTTCAGGAAAATGTGAAGGCACCCAATCCAGAATGACTCCAATCCCCGCTTTGTGAAAAGCATCCAGCAATTGCATGAATTCCTGGGGATCGCCAAACCTGGAGGTAGGAGCAAAGTATCCGGTTAATTGATATCCCCAGCTCGGGTCATAAGGGAATTCCATAATTGGCATGAATTCTACATGCGTGAACTCCATTTCCTTTACATAACTTACCAACTCATCTGCCATTTCAAGGTAAGTAAGAGAACGGTTTTCGAGGGTATTCTTTCTCCAGGAGCCAAGATGAACTTCATAAACAGAATAAGGCTTATCCAGTGCATTCACCTCTTCACGACGGGACATGAATTTCTTATCCTTCCATTTGTAATCCAGATCCCAGACAATAGAAGCCGTGTTTGGTGGATGTTCACATCTTAAAGCGTAAGGATCAGCCTTTTCAAGAATTTCTCCATTGTTATTAGATACAATTCTGAATTTATATTTATCTCCTTTCTTAGCACCCGGAATAAAACCCTCCCAGATGCCACTCTCATCCCAGCGTACATTTAGAGGATGGTCATCAATATTCCAGTAATTAAAATCACCAATTACGGAAACCAACTTTGCCGAGGGAGCCCAGACAGAAAAGTAAACTCCATCCTGTCCTTCATGAGTTATTAAATGAGCACCGAACTTTTCGTACAGTCTGTAATGTTTACCCGATCTAAAAAGTGAAATGTCAAATTCTGTAAATAATGAGTAAACCTGTACTTCCTGTTTCATGCGTCGTTTTTAATTGTATTTACGGTTAAATTTTATTTCTGAAAATTCTCTGTTGAATTAAACCCAGATTTGATTGCTGAAATTACCGATCAGGAAATAAAAATAACAAACTGATATTTAAAAATACCGGCAATCTCAAAGTTGTTTCGGTTTTTGAGCTTTAATTGAGGAGTTTATAGTGAAATCCTGTATTCGTTTATAATTTGCTGAAGATTAAGTTTTAAACGGTTGATTTATTGCAGATTCCCGAATAATATAGAGACATAAAATCAGGCATTCTGAAGGCTATCCAGTTTATTAGGCGCCACCGGAGCGTGTACGGCATTTTCAACTGGCTTAGTAGACTTTAAATAACGAAAAATAGATTCAAGATCCTTATCGGTCAGCTCACTGTAATTCTGCCACGGCATAGGTGGTAAGATCATCCTGCCACCGGAATCTCCTTTGAGTTTTCCTTCTCTAATAGCAATTTTAAACCTTTGCATGCTCCAGTTACCCAGTCCCGTGTCACTAGAAGTAAGATTTGAAGCATAACTAATTCCCCATGGACCTATGGCAACGGTAAGATCGCCGCTCATTTGTATCCATCCATTTTTTATCGCTTCTGAAGAAAACGGAGGAAGACTATCTCCTGACTGGTAACCTGAGAGTGCCAGCTCTGGTATAATCTCTGGACCTCTTTCTGTCATTCGTTTTGGAGAATGGCAATCATGACAACCTATGGTGTTTACGAGGTATTCACCATGCGAAATACTATCCTGAAGACTAAGTTCCTGAGCCGGAACTTTAGCGTAATCATTCTTATCCTGGCAGGAAATAAGTACGATAGTTAAAGCTAAGAAGCCTGTAATAATAAACTTGAATAAAGTAGATGGGCTTTTTCTAGGAATTCCCATAAGATTTTAACCATTTGATTATCAACACTTAAAAATAATAAATATTTCATTATTAGTAGTTCTGCCATTCATAACACTACTGAAGTTTTACTTCTATTCTGAAATATGGAGCGCTAATACTATCTTTGCAAAATGACAACAAATAACCTCGAACAAGGATTTTTTGGAATTGGAATTCAAAATGGTAAAACGCCTGAAAATCTTGGAGTTTTATGGCGTTCAGCTCAAAATATGGGAGCGAGTTTTATTTTCACCATTGGCAACAGGTACGCGAAACAGGCTTGTGATACCCATAAAGCTGTAGGTGCAATGCCTTATTTTCATTATGAAAGTTTCGAGGAATTCTATAAACACCTCCCAAAAGGTGCCATGCTGGTAGGTGTGGAGCTGGCCGAAAGTGCAGTTCCTCTGGAAACTTTCAAACATCCCAGGCGCTGTGTCTATTTGCTTGGGGCTGAAGACCATGGACTTTCCAATGAAGCCATCGAAAAATCACATCATCTGGTAAAGTTTAGTTCTACTTTAAGTTTGAATGTTTCTGTGGCCGGAAGTATCGTAATGTATGACCGCAGAATGAAATCTGAATTTTCTACTTAAGCTTCATTTTCAGATGCTCGTTCCTTGCTGAACAAATTTTTCTCCTTGATCATTTTAGCGGTAAGGCCTGGAACCATATCTTCCCATTCCGGATTGCCCTCGCGTATCATTTCGTACACTTTTCTAGGATGAATTTCTAAAGAATCTCTATCGTACTCAGTAATATCGATCACCTTATTGTTATCTATGAAAAAATTATAAAGCTCTCGCATTCTTGGATGCACTTTTAAATTCGAGCTATCGATGATCTCCCCGGTTTTTTCATCAAGCATAGGGTAGAGATATACCTTTAAACTCTTAAAGAAAAGTTTGCCGAAGGCTTCCAGAATTCCCCCGCTTAGGTGTCTGTAATATTTCTCATTGAAAATGTCCACGAGATTATCTGCTCCCATGGCCAGACCCAGTTCTTTCTTGGTATGCTGCGCAAAATATTCAACGACCTTATAATATTCCTGAAAATTGGAGATCATTACTGTCTGTCCCGAAGCACAAAGAAGATCTGCACGATCCAGAAAATCTTTTTCATTTATTTCACCTTCAGCTTTAAGATTATTCAGGGTCATTTCAAAGATGGTAACCGTATTTTCAGGATCGACCTCTTCCTGTTCCAGAAACAGTTTCCGTGAGGTCATGTACATATTGAGATTCAGATTGGTTACTGGACGAAAACTACCTCTAAGTGTAAGGATGTTCTTTTTATAAAGTGCATTTGCCGGTAGAATATTGTTTCCATCTTTGGAGAACATCACCGCATCTGTTATACCATCCTTAACAAGCTCCAGGCTCATAAGTCGGTTATCGACATCTTTAAAAACCGGACCGCGAAAGTTGATAGAATCAATTTCGATCTTATCTGTGCTTAAGTGATCGTATAGTTTTTTGATGAGCACCTTAGGATCATTACTCTGGTAGAATCCAGCATAGATGAGGTTTACACCCATGATTCCCAGGCTAATTTGCTGTTGGGAAGCATTATTTTCATGAAACTGAACATGAAGTATGATCTCGCTATATTCCTGCTTTGGTTCTCGCTGAAATTTTATTCCAAGCCACCCGTGACCTTTGTATTTCTTTGCCCAGTCTATAGTGGCTACCGTATTAGCATAACTAAAGAATAATTTATCTGGGTATTTTTTTCTTGAAAGTCTTTTTTCGATCAATTCTGCTTCGTAATCGATCATTCTTTTTAAACGAGCTTCGGTTACATAACGGTTCTGAGGGTCGAGTCCATAGATCGCATCACTAAAATCCTTGTCGTAGGCGCTAAGCGTTTTCGCAATCGTCCCTTTTGGGTTTCTTGCTCTAAAAAAATGACGAACAGTTTCCTGTCCCGCTCCAATTTCAGCGAAAGTTCCATAGATGTTTTCGTTGAGGTTCAAGCGTGTGCACTTATTCTCTACGGAAAGTATGTTTTGGAATTCATCCTCGCTTAATTCGGCCATTTGCAGATTGTTTTGGTTGGTAGCTGAAAGTTAGGAATATTAAAACAACCCTATGCTCGTTTTAAGTAATGTTTAAAAGAATTTAACTCGTTAAAGCTTCAATCGAGCGCTTAATTTTTGGAAGTAATTTTACTTTGAAAATTAAGTATCTTGAACTTTAAATAAAATTTTTATGAAGAAGATACTTATCATTCTAATTGCATTTCTGGGTTACAACAGCAGTGCTCAGACTAATACCTTCAGTTTTAGTAAGGATCATGACGCTTTACTCGTAGAAGATCTCTCCCGCTCAGCAAAATTCTATTCCGAAGTATTAGGACTGGAAGAAATAGATAACGGAGGATTGCCTGCCAGTATCAGGTGGTTTCAGCTAAAAGATTCCGTACAGATCCATTTGATCGAGAGCGAGGAAGTTCCTGCTAGCCACAAAGGTGTGCACATGAGCTTAAATACTTCGGAATTGGATGAATTCATGAAGTTTCTGCAGGAACATAATATTGCTTTTGAAAACTGGCCGGGCGAAAGTAAGACAACAAACACCCGCCCTGATGGGATTAAGCAGATCTACCTGCAGGATCCAGACGGTTACTGGATCGAGATCAATGACAACATGCTTTAAGATTCATCTGCCGCCACTTTGTAGTCTGGATCTTCCAGAATATTAACTTCAATAATAGCATCTGCATTTTTCAGTAATCTAATGCAGTCATCGCTTAAATGTCTAAGATGAACTTTTTTGCCCACCTTGCTATATTTCTGAGTCACGGCATTCAAGGCTTCAATAGCAGACATATCTGAAACGCGACTGTCTTTAAAGTCGATAATGATCTCTTCTGGATCGTTCAATGCGTCAAACTTTTCAGCAAAATTAGTGGTGGAAGCAAAGAATAAAGGTCCGTAGATCTCGTAATGCTTAACTCCGTTCTCATCGATAAATTTTCTGGCTCTAATTCTTTTCGCGCTTTCCCAGGCAAAGAACAGTGCAGAAAGGATCACACCTACCAGAACTGCTAAGGCAAGATTGTGCAGAAATACGGTAATTAATGCTACGACAACCACCAAGAAAATATCCTTTTTAGGTACTTTATTAAAGATCTTCAAACTAACCCATTCAAAAGTTCCAATTGCCACCATGATCATTACACCAACCAAAGCTGCCATTGGGAGTTTTTCAATGATAGGAGCGCCAAATAGAATGATCGCAAGAATTGTAAATGCTGCAATGATTCCAGATAACCGGGCTCTTGATCCAGCAGAAAGGTTTACAAGAGTTTGAGCGATCATCGGGCAGCCACCCATTCCGAAGAAGAATCCGTTTAGAATATTAGAACCACCCTGCGCGATACATTCTCTGTTACCGTTTCCTTTAGTTTCAGTAATCTCATCCACCAGGTTCAGGGTTAATAAACCTTCAGTAAGACCAACTGCTGCCATGATCATGGAATAAGGAGCGATCAATTCTATGGTTTCCCAGGTTAGTGGAATTTGAGGAATATGGAATGGAGGAAAACCACCACTAACAGAGGCAATATCTTTTACTGTTTTGGTGTCTATTCCGAAGAAATATACCAGTAGAAACACGACAATGATGGCAACTAAAGAAGAAGGAACAGCTTTAGTGACCTTAGGTAAAAGCACCACGATGGCAATCGTTAAAGCGACCAGGCCACCCATGATATACAGTGCAGTTCCAGACAACCATTCTATATCACCGTTCACTACGGTTTTAAACTGATCCAGCTGCGACATGAAGATCACGATAGCCAGACCATTCACAAACCCGAACATTACGGGATGAGGCACCAGTCTTATAAATTTACCAAGCTTGAAGACACCAATGATGATCTGGAAAACTCCTGCTAATGCAACTGCGGCAAGAACGTATTCGAGTCCGTCTGACTTCATTAACGCGATCAAAACAATTACAGTGGCCCCGGCACCTCCAGAGATCATTCCCGGTCTGCCACCAAATATTGCGGTTACCAAACCAGCAATGAAAGAAGCGTAAAGACCCATTAGCGGAGGAAAACCAGCCAGAATAGCGAAAGAAAGTGATTCGGGAATCATGGTCATAGCAACCGTTAATCCAGCAAGTACTTCAGTTTTATAGTTAACCTGTTGTTTGAAGTCGAATAAGTTCAGCACTTTTTTCATAATGAGGCTTTTTCAGCTTAATTTTAAGAAGCGGCAAAAATAGTCATTAAAAACAGAAGGACAACCCGATCGTATTATTGATTGAAATTTTTACTAAATTTTGATTATCAAATGATTATATTCATAATATCATACTAGAAAGGTACGCTAAATAGCAAATTCCAGCGGGCTGAACGCCGAATGTTAGAAATTGAACAAACATTAGGTAACAGTTCACAAATGAAATACCTTTGCAAAAATTTTCATTATGGCACATAAGGCCGGTTTCGTAAATATCATAGGTAACCCAAATGTTGGGAAATCCACTTTAATGAATGCTTTCGTTGGTGAAAGACTTTCAATAATCACTTCAAAAGCACAAACAACCCGTCATAGAATTCTGGGTATTGTGAATGGAGAAGATTTCCAGATGATCTTGAGTGATACACCCGGGATCATTAAACCAGCATACGAGCTACAGGCCTCCATGATGGATTTTGTGAAATCTGCTTTTGAAGATGCAGATGTTCTGATCTATATTGTTGAAATTGGAGAAGAAGTATTGAAGGATGAAGCATTCTTTAAAAAGATCGAAAACTCTGAAGTACCGGTTTTATTATTACTGAATAAGATCGATAAATCAAACCAGGACCAACTTGAAGAACAGGTAAAGTACTGGAGTGAAAAAGTGCCAACAGCCGAAATTCACCCAATTTCAGCATTGGAAGGTTTTAATGTGGCAGAGGTATTTAACAGGATCATCGAATTATTGCCAGAATCTCCGGCTTTCTACCCTAAAGATACGCTTACCGATAAGCCTGAACGATTTTTCGTGAACGAGATCATTCGTGAGAAGATCCTTATGCATTACAAAAAGGAAATTCCTTATAGTGTAGAGATCGAAACCGGTGAATTCTTTGAAGAGGAGAAGATCATCAGGATGCGTAGTGTGATCATGGTAGAGCGAGATACCCAGAAGGGGATCATTATTGGTCATAAAGGTGCCGCATTAAAAAGAGTAGGAGTAGAGGCTAGAAAGGACCTGGAGAAATTCTTCGGAAAACAGGTTCATTTAGAACTTTATGTAAAAGTGAATAAGAACTGGAGAAGTGATGCCAGTCAGCTGAAGAGATTTGGCTATACAGATAAGAAGTAACTACATTTTCAAGAATACGGGAAGTTGAGCTAATTAGCTTAAAATCATTAATTTTGCTTCCTGAAATCAATATCATATTATGGGCAATATTGTCGCCATTGTAGGGAGACCAAACGTTGGTAAATCTACTTTTTTTAACCGGCTTATACAGCGTAGAGAGGCCATCATCGATTCTGTTAGTGGTGTAACCAGGGACAGACATTATGGGAAATCTGACTGGAATGGTCATAAATTCTCCCTTATCGATACCGGTGGGTATGTGAAAGGTAGCGACGATATTTTTGAAGCTGAAATCGATAAGCAAGTAGAGCTTGCGATCGAAGAAGCAGATGCGATCATTTTTATCGTAGATGTGGAAACAGGAGTGACGTCTATGGATGAAGAAGTAGCCAACCTACTTCGTAGAGTGGACAAGCCTGTTTTACTTGCAGTGAATAAAGTGGATAATAACAAACGTCTTGCTAACGCGGTAGAATTTTACTCGCTTGGTCTGGGTGATTATTTTCCAATTGCCAGTACAAACGGTAGTGGAACCGGTGATCTTCTGGATGCACTTGTAGAAGCTCTGCCAGTAATTGAAGAAGAGGAAGATACAGAATTACCAAGATTTGCGGTCGTGGGCCGTCCAAATGCAGGAAAATCATCGTTTATTAATTCCCTTATTGGGGAAGATCGTTATATCGTAACCGATATTGCCGGGACTACCCGCGACTCTATCGATACCAGGTACAACAGGTTTGGTTTCGAATTCAATCTTGTAGATACTGCAGGAATTCGTAGAAAATCTAAGGTTAAGGAAAATCTTGAATTTTACTCGGTGATGCGTTCTGTGCGTGCAATTGAGAACTGCGATGTTTGTCTTTTGGTGCTGGATGCAACCCGTGGGTTTGATGGTCAGGTTCAGAATATCTTCTGGCTGGCTCAGAGAAACTCCAAGGGAATCGTGATCCTGGTGAATAAGTGGGATCTTCTGGATAAGGAAACCAATACGCTTAAGGATTACGAAGCCATGATTCGTCGTGAGATCGAGCCGTTTACAGATGTGCCGATCGTATTTATTTCTGTTCTAACTAAACAGCGGGTTTTTAAAGCAATTGAAACTGCTGTAAAGGTTTTTGAAAACAGAAGTAAAAAGATCAAGACCCGTTTACTTAATGATATTATGCTGGCGATCATTGAAAAGAATCCGCCACCAGCCTACAAGGGAAAATACGTAAAGATAAAGTTCTGTACACAATTGCCAACACCACATCCACAATTTGCATTTTTCTGTAACCTGCCACAGTATGTTCGTGACCCATATAAACGTTTCTTAGAGAATAAGTTACGTCAGGAATTCGATTTTCAAGGGGTGCCTATCAGTATCTTTTTTAGAAAAAAGTAAAAGAAACCTTAAACTTTTAACGTTGTAGGTAGTCTAAATCTCAAACCAATGTTCAGTAGTGAGCATTGGTTCAATTTTTTACACTATCTATATGCGAAATTATTTCAGCTTGCTGCTACTTTTAGTGAGTGCGTTAAGCTTTGCCCAGGAATTCGAAGTATCAGGAAAGATCGTTGATACTGAATCCAATCCTCTTGAATCTGCCACGGTTTATGTCGAAAAGATTGCTGATAGCAGTCTGGTCACTTACACTATTTCTGAAAAGGACGGGAGTTTTCTTCTTAAGGGAAATACCGAAAATAAAGCTGTAAATCTTTACGTAAGCTACGCTGGTTTTAAACCTTACCGTAAGCAAATAGAAATTACCAAAAAGCAGGATCTAGGTGCTATTTCTTTGGAAATCCTGGATAACGCGCTGGATGAGGTTACTTTAACCGCTACAAGAGCACCTATTTCTGTAAAGCAGGATACGCTGGAATTCAATGCCAATTCTTTCAATACCAGGCAGGATGCCAACCTGGAAGAACTCATGAAAAAGCTGCCGGGAGTAGAAGTGGATAGCGATGGTAATATCACCGTGAACGGGAAGCCTGTTTCGAGAATCCTGGTAAACGGTAAGGAATTCTTCGGAAATGATCCCAAGATCGCTACGAAAAACCTTCCGAAGGAAATCATAGATAAGATCCAGGTAGTGGATACTAAGACTAGAAGCGAGGAATTTACCGGAAAGGCAGGAGATTCAGAAAATAAAACCATTAATATTGAACTAAAGGAAGACAAGAACAAAGGCTGGTTCTCACGGGTAACTGCCGG
>NZ_CAJWRQ010000024.1 GCF_913046405.1 uncultured Christiangramia sp. | reverse complement strand
TATCCACCTGTTCCCGGCACTCTGAATTGTAAAGATCTGTCCAGACTTGATGCTAAGAACTTTGGTGTTTGTTCTTGGATCGAACAGATCATCTCCACCTGCAAATTGGAAAAACTTCTCAGAATTTCCAGGCCAGTTGATAAGGCGTAATATTCGTCCTTTATTCGAAGCAGACGCAGGCATGATCAAACCAGTTACCTGGTTGTTAATTCTTAGGGTTCCAACTTCATCTCCTATTGTATAGTCTGCCACGACGCTGGTTGTAGAACTGTAATTTTCAAAGCCAGCATTGGTCCAGCTTACCTGTCCGCTCGCATTGAGAGACATTACCTGACCTTCGGTGCCACGATTTAAAGGGAGTACATATTCCGTTTCCGGGCTGGTTCCTATTCCTATTCGTCCGTTAAAGTAGCCGGCATAAACATTGCTGTTAGCATCTCCGGTAGCAATACTATAAATCCCGAAAATATTTCCAACTCCCTGAATGGATCCAATTTCAGAATAGATTCCGTAGTTATTACTTCTCGCTCCAAAAGTTCTACCTACGCGATTGTATATTCCGTAGATATCATTCGTGCCTGTATTCTGATAGGTTTCGTTGAATATCCCGTAATGAATCCCAAGACCAACCCCACCAACATTATTTTTAATTCCGTATTTGTTACCGTTGGTAGCGCTTCTATTATCACTGATAATTCCGTAAGTGGTAAGATTATCTGTAGCGGAGTTCGCATTATCTACCTCAAGGCCCTTCTTGAGCCCGGTATCTTTCCCCGAAGCAATGGCAACCTGTAATCTTGACGAAATCTGATCTGTACCAAGACCCATACTGGCTTCGCGAAAAATAGGATCTGTAATATTATTCGGAGAGACCGTCGTTCCGGTTTTATAGAAGTTTGCGGAATTAGTTTCTGCAGCGATCGCTTTCCATTTCTTTTCCGAGCCATTCCAGAAATAGAACCCTTCCGGAAAACCGCTAACGCTCTTACTTAAAAAAACCAGCATTCCATGTTGATCTTCCGAAGGTGCAACAACAGGAAATTTCGTAATTCTAGGTATGAGAATACCGTCACTGCTCGCAGGATCTGCAGTGTTAGTCGCTACAATATCTAACTGAGCTTTAGGTTCTGAGGTTCCAATTCCTACCTGTGCCTCGAGTTGAGACATTATCATACCCATCAAAAACAGGCATATAATTTTTTTCATGAACAAACATTTTAGCTTGCCATAGAAGTCGATCTAGGACGAATTGGGTGATCCAAATATAGACGAATAATTAACACGGCAACTATTTATTTTAGTCACTATCGTTAATTTTTCCCTGGAGTATTTTGATCTCATCTCTCAACCTGGCGGCCTGCATAAAATCAAGTTCTTTAGCGGCTGTTTCCATAGCTTTCCGCTTCTCGCGAACTTTCTTTTCCATCTGTGGCTTGGTGAGATATTCGGCTTCAGCTTCCGCAGCTTTTAAGTCGGTACGCTCCTCGTCACCATAAATATCCAGCTTCTGTTTTACCAGGGCGCTATCAAATTTCTTATTAAGCTTAGTAGGAGTGATGTTGTGTTTCGTATTATAATCCATCTGTTTCTGGCGACGGTATTCAGTCTGGTCGATCGTTTTCTGCATACTATCTGTGATTTTATCTGCATACAGAATAGCTCGTCCATCCACATGGCGGGCAGCTCTACCAATGGTCTGAGTCAGAGATCGGTTGCTTCTTAAAAAACCTTCTTTATCGGCATCGATGATCGCAACCAGAGAAACTTCTGGCAAATCCAGACCTTCACGCAGCAAGTTTACGCCTATAAGAACATCAAATATTCCGCGTCGAAGATCCTGCATGATCTCTACACGCTCCAGCGTGTCAACATCGGAATGTATATAACGACAACGCACATCGATACGCGTCAGGTATTTCGCCAGTTCTTCCGCCATTCTCTTGGTAAGCGTAGTAACCAGCGTTCTTTCATCTCTTTCTACCCGAACATGAATTTCTTCAATTAGATCATCGATCTGGTTCAAACTTGGGCGAACTTCCACAATTGGATCCAGCAGACCTGTAGGTCTAATGACCTGCTCCACATAAACTCCTTCACTTTTCTGAAGTTCATAATCGGCTGGAGTTGCGCTTACATAAATCACTTGGTTTTGCAGGGCTTCAAATTCCTCAAATTTCAATGGCCGGTTGTCCATCGCAGCGGGGAGTCGGAAGCCGTAATCAACCAAGGTTTCTTTTCTAGAGCGGTCACCACCATACATGGCATGAACCTGCGGAATGGTCACGTGACTTTCGTCTACGATCATCAAGTAATCATCTGGAAAATAATCCAGCAAACAGAAAGGTCTTGTCCCGGGAAGACGGCCATCCAGGTAACGGGAGTAGTTCTCAATACCCGAGCAGTATCCCAGTTCCCGTATCATTTCAAGATCGAAATTCGTTCTTTCATCAAGCCTTTTTGCTTCGAGAGTTTTACCAATATCAGAAAAGTAATCAACCTGTTTTAACAGGTCATCCTGAATTTGATGGATCGCACTTTTTAAAACATCAGGTGAGGTCACGAACATATTCGCAGGATAAATATTCAGTCTTTGATATTTCTCGATAACATCATTAGTTCCGGGATCAAAGGCTTCAATCTCCTCAATTTCATCTCCAAAAAAATGAATTCTGAAAGCATTGTCGGCATAACTTGGAAACACGTCTACCGTATCGCCTTTTATTCTGAAATTTCCATGGGAAAATTCAGCTTCTGTCCTGGAATACAGCGACTGCACCAGGCTATGCAAAAATTTGGTTCTGCTAATTTCCATATCACGTTCAATGGAAACCACGTTCTTTTTGAATTCAACAGGATTACCAATCCCGTAAAGACACGAAACTGAAGCAACCACGATCACATCGCGTCTTCCGCTTAGAAGAGAAGAAGTGGTGCTTAAACGCAACTTTTCGATCTCCTCATTGATCGAAAGATCCTTTTCTATATAAGTTCCGGAAGTTGGTATAAATGCTTCTGGCTGGTAATAATCATAATAACTCACAAAATACTCAACAGCATTCTCCGGGAAGAACTGCTTGAATTCTGAATATAACTGGGCGGCAAGAGTTTTATTATGTGCCAGCACCAGCGTTGGCTTTTGCACCTCTTCAATAACATTGGCGACCGTAAAGGTTTTACCAGAACCGGTTACTCCCAGTAAAGTCTGGAATTGTTCGTTTTTATTGATCCCGCTAACGAGTTGTTTGATGGCATTGGGCTGATCTCCCGTAGGTTTATAATCAGATTTTATATCGAATTTCATGAGGCAGTCTTCCTTTTTCCTAGCCCGACGAAATTAAACAATTACAGAGCTTTATTCAAGTTTTTGGCATTTACCTAACAAGTGAGAAATGACCTTTAAATTCCTGTCCAGTTTGTAACAAGACTCGAAACCAGTAGTCATCTGCCGGCAATGGCTGACCATCAAATGTGCCGTCCCATCCTTTGTCTGCCGCAGTTAGTTTTGTAAGTAATTTTCCGTAGCGGTCAAATATGCTAATCTTATTGGCAGCAGCCGTTTCGCTGCTAATACCATTTAACTGCCAGAAATCATTGATTCCATCCTCATTGGGAGTAAAAAAGTTATCATACCCAATGATGGCAATTTGGGTTTTGATAATAGCGCACTGGTTCAGATCACGGATATAAAGATCCTGAAAACCGGAAGTAACATTCTCAAAAGTAGTACTCGTTTGAAAAGGACCATCTTCGTTTCCTATAGAGTATTCATATGCTTCTGTGTTCGGAAAACTTATTTCAATAGTATTACTATTTGAATTAATAGCAGGCTGAACGAGAGAAATAGATTCAACATTGGGAGGTTCATTCAGAATAAGTTCGATTCTCGTGATATTGAAGCAATCTGGATTCCCTGCTTCGGAAGTTCTTGCAAACAGGCTTTCTGCTCCTGCTGAAGTATACAAACTTGAAATAGCGTTTGAATTTGCCCGAGCGGCATTTTCCGAAGTGAAAAAAGCGATATCGTGAGCTCCATTGATCCCACTCAGAATTTCATTATAGAGATCGCTTAATTCGTAGTCAGCGAGATTATTTTTGTCCAGATCGCATTGCTCAAATTCTAAATTTTGAGCCACCAGAGGTCCATCATTGATGGTAAGGGTAAAATCTGTGATTTTTGAACAACCGGTAAGATCATTTTCAATGCGAGCAAAAATTGGTTTACTTGGGACGTCACTGGTATAAATATCGCTCAAGGCGTTGATACCGTCAGTAGCATCAGCAATAGTTTCATGGTAAGTAAGAGTAGTGCTATTCTGGATATTGATAATAGGTGTATTCTGGCTAAGATCGAAAATCGCGCTTCCGTTCGCATTGCAGGTTTCTAGGTCCATGCCCTCATTGTATTGTGGGCCATCTGGGAAAGGAAAGCCGCCGGTAGTAGCTGTTCCTGTCCACTCCAGTTCAAACGGACTGTTTCCCACAGGTCTGTCTATCACGATAAAATAGGTTTCCCCGGGCTCTACATCGAGATTTGCAACAAAGCTATCCCCATCTGGCCCAGGTCCTTCACTCGTTTCTGTCGATCTGGCATTTAAACCGGTGAAATTGGATGCTAAACCGGCGGCATTAGGATTCGTCGTAGAACAACGAATAGCGTTTCCGAGGTTGTTACAGCTGGCATTTGGACCAAAAATAAAGAAATCGTAATCTACGTTGATATCATTACTGGTAGGTTTTAAATTAAACCCTAGTGATCCCGCTTTGGTAATTTCGATCTCCAGCCAAAGGGAGTTAGTCTCCTGGCTTGCACAATTGTTAGTGCCATTGAGTTCCTGGGTACCTATGCCATCTGCATTGCTGGAAATCCTGCCATCGCCACAAATTTTAATCGCTCCACTACAATCACTTGCAGGATTCTGAGCCCAGGAAAGTGCAGGGAACGTAAGGAAAAGAATTAAAATTCTTAATAATTTCATGTTATTCTCTAATAAGGGAGAAATGTCCTTTAAAAATTTTACCATTTTCGAGGCTGACTTCAAACCAGTAATCATCTGCTGGCATAGGTCTGCCATTGAAGTTGCCATCCCAACCCTTAGTTTCGGGAGGAAGCATGGCTATGATTTTACCATACCTATCAAAAACTATAATTTTCTGAAATTCAAATCCGGGTTCAGAAATATCGTAGGGCCTCCAGAGATCATTCGAACCATCATTGTTTGGAGTGAAAAACGGCGGATGACCATATAAAGAAACCTGCATTTCGCCAGTCGCACATCCCATGCTGTTCTTAACATAAACAGTATGTTGCCCTCCGGGAACTCCTCGAAATTCCGGATTAGATTGATAGGGTCCATTGATATTATCAAGGGCATAAACCGTATTTTCATCGGTTGAATTGGTGAAAATTAAGAGATCATTTTCGCTGCCATTATTGGAAATCTCTATTTCAGAAATTTCAGGAGCTTCAAATTTTTCGACATTAAAATCGATAGATCTTCCGCAGCCAGACTCTTTTAGCGTCAGACTTAATGAATAACTCCCAGAATCGTTTACCTCGATGGTTCTACCAGTTTCGCCGGTACTCCATGTATAATCAAATTCATCCGGATTAGCAAGATCGAGATCATTACCAAGAATTACAGGGAAATCTGTTGCGCAACCATTCAGGCTCATCAGAGATTGAACTGCTGGGAAACCGGTCATTTCCAATTCTATACTTCCAAATCCATAGCAAATATTATCTGCATCTGCCCGAATATATAAGGTTTTTGGACTCGTAACATAATTATCAGGCAATGCATTAGTGCCAAGAATCGCATCATCTTCAGAAGTATGAAAGCTCAGCCGAACATCAGGGTTTAAGTCAAGATCGTTTCTGGCATTTTCAGCAATAGTACCCAGATTATATTCAGCCGTACCATCACCCAGATCACAACCTGTAGCTGTTTCCAATGATAGATCCACACTTTCGGTAGTTTGAAGTCTGAAGCTTTTTATATCGTAACAATCACTTCCGAAGCCACTAATTTTCACAAAAACCTCTTCATTAGGAGCGTTGTTCCGGTAGATGTTATTCAGGGTAACTTCGTTGTTCACATCGGCAATGGCATCTGCCTCACTTCCGTAGAAAAAAAGCTGAATACCCGACTGACCCTGTGATAACTCTTCCTTGGCAAGTTGAAGATTAAAAGTTGCAATTCCATCTGTTGGATCTGAATCCTGAACATCACATTGTTTCAGAATGAAATCTGAAGGTACATTGGGAATTTCAAAAATAGTCACTTCTTCACAAACCGGGTCCTGAGGAATTCCATTGATGATCCCGGTAAGACTCACCGTATAAGTTCCTGCGGCACTATAGGTATGCTTAGGTGATGCGGCAGTTGAGGTGGCACCATCTCCAAACTCCCACATAAATGCATCATATTTCGAGGCATCTCCTGCGGTAAATTCTGTAGTCTGTCCCAAGCAGATATTTTCATATTCAAAATTATTATTGAAAAGCGACTGTACAAATGGTGGCAGACCGAGCCTAACGACTTTGGGAGAAATATCTAAACTGTTGTGTCGGTAATTTACGTTTGCAGCGTCTTCTTCCGGTTCGTTGATCACAGACATCAGGTTCCATCTAACGAAGCCACCATCAGTAGAGTAACCAGCACGATATATCTTGCCATTAGGCGCTAATTGCAAAGCTCCAGCAACATTTCTGGAGGAATTTATCAAAGTGGCTGAAGCAGCAATATCTGTAGCTTCGAGATCAAATTGATATAATTCACCATTTTGTAAGACATCTTCTGTATTATAATTATTGGAAGTTGCGTACAGTTTAGTGGATTCCGGAGAAAATTCCACGCCGTATGGATAGGCATTGGCCAGCAGCAATTTTTCATTGGAAACTCTACCACTAAGATCATTGAAATCGTAGAGAAATACCTTTCCAGTTTTCTTAGCACCTCCGGAACGCGGACTCCCAATACTGGTTCCACTATAAGCCGCAGCCAGGTAATTTCCATCTGGAGAGATCTTCATATAGCCAGGAGCCGTAACGTTTAGATCCTGTTCGTTGATCCTGGGAGGAAAATTATTATTGATAGTGGAAATCACTGCGCTCGTATTTACTCCTGCGGAACTTACTCTAAAGGAGTAGAATTTATTAGTAAACTGAGTGACCACCCAGTACGAAACACAATCTCCCGCGATCACGGCAGAAATCTTTTCAGAACTTTTGAATTCTTTTTCCACGGGATCTGAAGGATCATAGGTAACGAGGTGAGTATTCTTGGTGCTCGCAATAATGCCACCATTTCCATTGTCAAGACTCATGTCTACTTCAGAAAAATGAACACCTTCAATAGGATCATTGGATATGCGGAAATAGTCTGGCTTGTCTACCGTGAAAATATAATAGAACCCGGGATTTGCAGGCTTCGGAACAATGATCGCCGATTGCGTACTGGAAACATTTCCTTTAAGATCACTCCCATTTAACATTACCTGATGATTGCGATTGTAAACTGTAGAACCATCAGTATAAAAAAGCAGATTTCCGTTTCTGTCTGAAATGCTAGCAGAACCTTCGATAGTGTTCAATACTCCATTGGTAAGCGGAACCGCTTCGCCTGAAGTAAATGATAATCCAGCGCCAACACCAAAATACCAGTTTGCTGCTTCCTGCTGGCCGTACATGAGTGTCGGCAGCAGGAATATGGCAAGGATCACTTTCAACTTCATACTAACGTAAAGCTATAAAATAAGTTTACAAATCACGCTTCTTCAGTAGAAATAATGAAAGGTATACAAATATGAAAACCCAGGCGATCACGATGAGTAACTGGTACCAGTGGATACCATAATCTTTATCCAACTCCCCACCAATCTGGTTGGCCGCTGCTTGTACTGCATTCAACCTGGAGAATGGTTCTACAACAAGATTGCTCATGGATTCCAGAGGGAAAAACTGCATAATATTGGTTGCAATATCAGTCCCTTTAAATACTTTGAATTTTAAAATACCATAAAGAATGCTTTCAAAAATAGCCCAGACTACCAGGAATCCCAGGGCGAATGCAGATCTTTTGATCAGTATTCCAAGAAACATACAGAAGGCAAAGAACCCGGTAAGTTTGACAAAATAAGCCAGCAGATATTCCAGGTCTGAAACTACTATAGAGAATTCAGTAAAATCTGAAAAGGAGTACCCAAGGATAATGGTTACTATAAAAAGGAAGATCGTAGATATTCCAGAAAACACCAGTACAGTGAGAAATTTGGAAAGAATAAATTCCTTTTTACTCAATCCATCAATTAAATTCTGTTTGATCGTACGGTTGCTGTATTCGTTCGACATCATGGAAACGATGACGATCGCAAGAAAGATCTTCAGCATTGCAGCGATATAACTATTAAAATGCCATATATAAGGAAAGTTAAAAATTCCCTGGTCTGCAACTCTAAACTGTATCTGGCCAATATTAAATTCAATAGAGGCTATAAGCGCAATAAATGTGATGAGTATAAAATAAGTGATAATCAGGATCCGGGCAGATCTGCTATATCTTAATTTATTGTATTCTATTTCGAGTAAACGTAACATTATGCTTCGGCGGTTTGGTTGGTTAATTGAAGGAATTGTTCTTCCAGGCTTTCTTTACGCTTTATCAAAAATGATAAGGACAAGCCTTGGTCAAACAAATAGCGGTTGATCTCTTCTGCTTCCATTGGTTCATCAAGGAAAGCGGTAAGAGTTCCTTCTTTGTCGGTGATCTTGCCAATTTTAGGATGCTTTTCCAGCAATTCCTGAAGTTTTATCATGTTGCCGGCTTTCAGTTCAAAGAATCCGTGACTGCTAACGATTTCGTCAACGGGACCGCTATATAGTTTTACGCCTTTCCGAATAATAACTACATGAGAACAGACCTTTTCCACTTCGTCCAATAAATGTGATGCCAGCAAAATGGTGGTTCCTCCGGAAGCGATCTTTCTAATAATCTCCCTAATCTGGTGAATTCCCTGAGGATCGAGTCCGTTTGTAGGTTCATCCAGAATTAAGATTTCAGGATCGTTAAGCAGGGCAGAAGCGATAGCCAGACGTTGTTTCATACCAAGCGAAAAGGTTTTGAACTTACTGTCCTTTCGATCCAGCAAGCCAACGATCTCCAGTTTTTCCTGAACCTTTGCTTTGTTCGTACCTTTAATCTTGCAAACCAGGGCCAGATTTTGTGCCGCAGTCATATAGGGGTAAAAGTTAGGATGCTCGATAATGGCACCCACCTTTTTTAAAGCATTATGTGTAGAGGTGTTGCCATCGAACCAGCGAAAATCGCCTGAAGTTTTATTCACGACATTAAGAACCATTCCAAGCGTAGTGGATTTACCGCTTCCGTTGGGTCCAAGTATACCATAAACGTTCCCTTTTTCAATGCTGAAACTCAGGTTGTCCACGGCGGTCATTCCGCCAAATTTTTTGGTGAGATTGTTTAGTGTTAGTATTGTTTCCAAGATTGATGAATTGTTTGATATGTGTTGACGAAGTTAGACTTTTGTTACAAGTTTTAGCATATTAAGCTTATTTTTGAGCAAAACGAGGGATTTTATGGAAGAAAAACTGATGTCACAAAAGAAGCCGGCGTTCCCCGTGAACGAACGCTTTAACCGTTATCTTCAGAAATATAACCGTAATACCAAGATTCCAGTTTTTTATGATGATCTACTCAGGTTTTCAGGTTCTGTGGTAGTGTACGACCAGCATGATGAGGATACGTTCTGGGTGCGTTGTTATTATCCTGAATTTGAGCGTGTAGAGATCGATAACAGTCTTAAAAAGGTATATACTATCCTACACTCCGATGGTAGTGATGATTCTCTTAATTATCTGAATGTCGATGCGATCGATTATTGCACCTTCGGAAATTCAAAACCCTTCAGAATAAAAGTTCGGAACATTCTGAATGATAGTTTTACCTATTTCTATGTAAAAAAAGCTGATGCCTCCAGGTTATACGGACTCGAATTCGAGCACTTGCTTTCTCCACACAGGATCAACTTTCTGGTTTACAAAGATACCCTGATTGAAGAGCATATTGCAGGAATTCCAGGCGATGTATTTATTGAAGACCACTTACCAAAATGTGATCTTCGGGCACAAACCCAGATCGCCAAGCAGTTCGTAAAGTTCAATGAACGCTGTACTGTACGATTATTAGGTGATATGAGATCTTATAATTACGTGGTGATCCCAACTCATGATTTCGATCATGTAGAGTATCAGATTCGGGCGATCGATTTTGATCAGCAGTGTTTCGAGGGTAATTTAAAAGTTTACCGTCCACAGTTTTTTAAAGAGAACTTCCAGATGGTGCAACTGGTTTCAGACAAACTTGAAAACTCGTCTATAGAACAATACAGAAAAGAAGAGCGATCTTTGCTGGCTAAGAGAATGATCAATACGCAGAGCAGGTATAAAGAGCTCATTCGATGTATGATCAATGACCATGTATCTACTAAGGATAATGTGAAAATGCTTAGAAATCAACTATATGCTTTCTCAAAGGATATGAAATTCAAAAGGGCAAGTACCATGGGACAGATTCTGCGAACTGCGCTGGATTTCGTGAGAAGAAATTATGAAAATGTGAATACTCAACGTATGCTGGATTAAAAAAAAGCGGTGAATTATTCACCGCTTTTTTTAAGTCTTTACTTTTCTATTTCTTTTCCTCTTTGTTGAAGTAGACGAGATAGTAATACATCTGTTTATCTTCATCCCATCCTTTTTCTACAAATTTTTCAGCCGACTCTGCACTAACAAAATCCATTTTAATCTGTATGTTCGTATCTAAGGTGATCACGTTTTTGATCTTCTTACGTGCATCTGTCACCGCTTTATTTGCGATGGGGAAACTGGTGAGATCTTCAACTTTATATTTTGGAGCTTTTTCAGTTTTATAATTCTGAAATTCAGGAATTAGATCTGGATTATCGATCACAGAATTGATATAATTGGACTCCTCGAAGTCATCGTTCTTAGCGAAGTAATCCATACTTCGGTTCATGAACATTACTTCCTGTTTTTTATCTTCCGCAGGCAATACCACATCCTTCGCAAAATTCTTCGCAAAATTCAGGTAGTTCTTGGTGAAATAATTCTCATCTGCAAGTACATCCACACCTAGAAAGTTTTCCAGCCAGTATTTCGTGTCATAGCGGTTAGAATCCACAGAAAGAATTTTAAAACCTTCAGCCTGGTTGCTATTAAAGATAATCGCGCCTTTATCCAGTTTCTGCAAATTCACTCCCTGCTGCACGACCATTTCCAGGTTGCTCTGGCTTTGTTCAAACTGCAGGAAATCGTGCTTTAATTCAGATTTAAAAATGCCGATAGCCGGAACTTTGATGTTATCCAGTTGCATTCCTTCAAAGTAAACTACATAAACTTCACCACTTTTGATATGTGGGTGAGTAGACTGCTCATACAATAAAGTCGCTATCCTCTTGGAATATTCGTGGGTATTATATGGATCGTCAAAGATTTTATTAGAAAGATTGTACAGCTCGTTGAACTCAATATCGGTTTCATGATGAAAACGATAATATGATTCCTCTTTTTCGCGGAAAGGTTTAAGGAAATATTCCTTGATAAGAGGTTTGATCTCATCATCAAGTTTAAAGGTAGAAGCGGAAAGAAAAATATTTTCACCGCGATTCTTATTTCCAACCCTGTGGATAGATAGCGATTCTATCTGCGCATTAAAAAGATTGATCATATATTTCTGAAGTTATTTTAAAAGTTAGTATTCATTCTGAAGTAGTGCTACTTAATTCCAGTTCTCGTCGAACTCAAAATCATCGTAACCATCGGTTCCGTAGCTATCATCAAAACCATCGTCATCTGGTGAGCCATCTTCATTTTCAACTGTAAATTCCTTTTCCGGAGCATCATCAGGAATTTGTCCATGAACATACATCAGGTTTGGATAATCTGTTCCTTCTTCAGCTTCTGCAATTTGAGCAAGCTCCACAAAGAAAGTCCACATCTTCAGAAAATCGTACACGTAGATAAGCTTTGTTTCTTTTTCAGAAAGAACACTATCCAGCGTTGTCTCATTCATCAACTTGATAGAAGTATCATTTCCACTCATATCGAACTGGTGGATTTCTTCACCCTGGTTCCATTCCTCGTCACTTATGTAAAAAGAAGCCATTTCGGTTCCGTCGAATCCAAAAGACTGAACAATAGTGTTATGGAGATCTTCCAATGTGCTGTCATGCAACATTTCGATATCTCTGAAAACATCTTCCTTGGCATCTAAAATTACACGAAATCTATATATCATATCTCAAAAAATTGGAGGGCAAAGTTACGTTTTTTTAATCTTTTCAGGCGCATAAATAGTCTCCATTAACAGGTAGAATTGAACACCAAAAAGGAGAGAGGCAATCACCAAGTGAAGTGGTTGCGATAGAAAGGGGAAGTCGAAATTATACATGGCGACTCCAGTTCCAACCTCCAGTAAAATAAAAGCGATTACCCAATTCACCCGTGACTGGAGTAAGTTATTCTGGCGATTTTTCCACCACAGGAATACATTCAATAAAAGCACTATGATAGAGAAGGATCTGTGAATATAAAAATTAAGATTCGGGTCGGCCAGCCATAATTCTTCAGCGTTATATCCGAAGCTTCGAACCTGCTCATCTACAAATTGTCGAACCTGTGTGCCCATTACCACCTGTATGAGCGTAAGAATCACAGCGAAGATCAAAAGATTCTGAAAAGTAATGGTTTTAAATTTTCCTGAAGCGTGCTCCCGGCTTATATATAAGAGGTATAGTAAGACCGCCACGATCACCAGGGCCATCACCATATGAATAGTGATCTTGGCCGGTGCCAGTACCGAATATACCACGGTAGCTCCTAACCATGCCTGGAATCCCATCATAAGCACGCTAAGCCAGGATAGGATCGTAATTCTTTTACTTTTTCTGAATTTTTTAAAGGATAGAATTGCCATGATCAGGACGGCAATTCCTGCAAGAGCTCCTACAAGCCGATTGATATATTCTACCCATGTATGAGTTGGATTGAAAATGGCGTAATCATGCTTTTGGTAACTTTCCCAGTTATTCGGATTATAGTTTTCTGCTGAAGTAAAATCTGAAGCAGCAACCTGTAAGGTTTCATCTACGATGATCACCTGTCCTTCTTTATAAGCCCTGTTCGGCTGGAATTTTATTTCTGAAACTTCAGAAGGAGGGATGTAGTATCCAAAGCATTTTGGCCAGTCTGGGCAGCCCATGCCTGAGCCGGTCATTCTAACCACGGCGCCGGCAACTATTACAAGATAAACCAGGATTAACGAGATTTTGACCCAATTTCTATACATAGCAATATTTATTTAAAGCCTAACTTTTTTCCGCAACACTTAATCCGAGTTTGTTACCCATCTTCAGCATAAAATCCCTGGCAGCGTCACGCTCATTCGGAATTTCACCTTCAAGGATCGCCTCTTTAATAGCATCCTTGATTTGTCCAACTTCCCGACTAGGAGTGATCCCAAATGTGCTCATAATTTCTTCGCCACTTACTGGTGGCTGGAAATTCCTAACATGATCTCGTTCTTCCACTTCTTCGATCTTTTGCCGAACCAGTTGAAAGTTGTTATGATATTTTCTGAAGCGTTTAGGATTTTTGGTCGTGATATCGGCCTCACAAAGCGTCATAAGATCTTCTATGTGATCACCAGCATCAAAGATAAGTCGGCGCACGGCAGAATCGGTCACATGATCGTCTGCTACCGCAATAGGTCTCGAACTCATCAACACCATTTTCTGCACGAACTTCATTTTCTCATTTAAGGGAAGTCGCAACCGCTTAAATAATTTGAAGACCATTTTCGCACCTACAAATTCGTGACCGTGAAAGGTCCATCCAATTTTCTTATGAAATTTCTTGGTTGGAGCTTTTCCAATATCATGTAGTAATGCGGCCCAGCGCAACCATAGATCATCGGTATTCTTTGCAATATTGTCTACAACTTCCAGAGTATGCCAGAAATTGTCTTTATGGGTCTGACCCTCTACTTCATCAATTCCCTGTAAAGCGGTTAGCTCAGGTAAGATCTTAGCCAGAAGCTCAGATTTAAATAATAGTGATAGACCTTTGGAAGGTTTTTTACTCAACAGGATCTTATTAAGCTCATCCATGATGCGCTCTTTTGAAATGATCTTGATCCTTTTATTATTTCTTTTAATTGCTGAAAGTGATTCTGCTTCGATCATAAAATTAAGCTGCGAAGCGAATCTAATGGCGCGATACATTCGAAGTGGATCGTCTGAATAGGTGATATCAGGATCCAAAGGTGTTCTAATAATCCTGTCCTGAAGATCTTTATAACCATTAAAAGGATCGAGCAGGTCTCCAAAACCATTTTCATTCAGCTTTAAAGCCAGTGCGTTGATGGTAAAATCACGCCTGTTCTGATCATCTTCCAGGGTTCCGTTTTCTACGATGGGTTTCCGACTATCCTTTCGATAACTTTCTTTCCTCGCACCCACGAATTCGATCTCCATATCATTGGCTCGAAGCATCGCGGTACCAAAATTTTGAAACACCTGAACCTTGGGTTTATTTGGAAGTAGATCTGAAACCTTTTGCGCAAGTTCGATTCCGCTGCCAACAGCTACTATATCAATATCTTTAGGTTCGCCGCGCTCAAGAATATGATCACGTACAAATCCGCCAATCACATAGGCGTCGACTTCAAGCTCATCTGCAGCCTGGGAAATAACAGTAAAAATTTTATGATGTAAAGCTTTGCTGTAATTATGGTATTTCGGCATCTTTATTTGCGTATCACACTCACCTGCCCATCGTTACTTAACTTGATAATTGCTGATGGTTTTAGCGATTTTTTTGAACGCTGCAAATTTACTACATAGTCTACACCTTTTAAAATTTGAGGTGTGATTTGATCAAAGGATTGTGGTGTAGGCTGGCCGCTAACATTCGCCGAGGTAGATACCAATGGACGTTTTAATTTTTTAATAAGGTCTGAGCAAAAGGTGTCTCTTATTACGCGAATTCCAAGAGATTCATCATCACTTACCAGGTTTTCTGCAATATGTACAGGCTTATCATAAATGATAGTCGTAGGTTTCTTTGCATACTTCAAAATATCGTAGGCAGTTTCAGGCACATCTTCCACATACTGTTCCAGCATTTTAAAATTTGAAACCAGGCAGATGAGTGCTTTAGATTCTTCTCTCTTCTTGAGCTGAAATATCTTGTCCACTGCATTCGCATTCGTAGCATCACAACCTATTCCCCAAACTGTATCGGTTGGATAAAGTATGATACCACCTTTTTTTAAAACATCTATGCAATTTCTAACTTCCTGTTCCATTTTTTCCATAAAGCACTTCTTTATATTGAGCCAAGGTATTGGCCGCCATTCTTTCGGTTGTATAATTTTCGAGGAGTCGCTGATATGAAATCTTTGTAAACTTTTGTTGTAACGACCTATCCTGGGACAAAAGTACTAATTTATTGGCCAGGCTCACCCCGTCATGCGGTCTACTTAGAAAACCATTTTCTCCATTCGTAATTATTTCTGGAATGCCACCAACTTCCGTAGCGACCACAGGAACCTTATAATAGAAGCTTTCATAAATGAATTGGGGAATACCTTCACTTTGGGAGGTCATCAAAGAAATATCGAATTGAGGAATGAGCACCGAAGCATCGGGTATAAATCCTGAAAATTGACAATATTTCTCGAGTCCTTTTTCTTTTATTCTTTGCAGATAATTCGGAGTACGATCGGTTTTGCTACCAATAACGAGGAAATGATAATTGGTGTGTCCCATTTTATTGACAATATGATCTATTGTATTTACCCAGGTTTCAAGGTTTTTTGCTCGAATATGATTAGCGATAGTTCCTACCAGTATCGCATTCTGCGGAATATCATATTTCGACCTTAATAAGATCTCGCTTTTGTTTTCCTTCGGAATGCTTGTACCGTGATATACCGTAACCAGTTTTTCCTGATTCCTTACCTTTTCTGAAGTGATCTGCCGGGTAATATCAGACACGCACAGAATTTTTTTGATCTGGGTATGGTTATATTTATACAGCGTTCTTTTGCGATCCTTTATAGGAAACGATGTTTTTTTACTAAGGATATAGGGTGGTAGACTTGCTGAAAGATACGTCGCCATGATCGAAAGAGTAAGTGCCGTAGTATCGTGAATATGTATCAGGTCGATCTTATGTTTTTTGCAAAGCAATATGATTTTCCAAACGAATCGCAGGTCTACTTTCGTGGATAGCGGGGCAGGACGGACTTCAATACTTTCCCGTTTTAAACGCTTGAGAAGTTCTGATCCTCTACAGCATAAAACTAAATGATTTACCGAATCCATTTCCTTGCAAAGATTCAGAATATGATTTTCTCCACCTCCCCATCGGCTGGCAGCAGAAATATGCAGTATTCTGGGCTCTTTTCTCAAGTAGGCGAAGTTAGCAACAACAAACTTAAAAAGTATGATAATTTTGGCCTTAAGCAGCAATAATTATCTTTGCGTTAAATGTTCAAGTAAATGAGGGTACTACATGTTTCGGGGGCAAGGTCATGGGGAGGTAATGAGCAACAGCTTATGTATCTTATGGATGAGCTGCCGGCCTTCAATGTAACTCAAAAGCTATTCTGTTTTGAGAATACACGATTGGAAGAAGAAGCATCCAAAAAAGATGTAGAAATCCTTTCTGTGCCATATTGCAAACCCTATTCTTCGGAATACAGGAATGAGCTAAGCAGAATCATTAAGGAAAACAAGATCGATATCATTCATTTACATACCAGCGACGCGGTAACTGGTTACGTGGTAGCAGATCTTCTGAAGAAGTTAAAGACCAGAACATTATTTGCTCGTAAAGGTATTAGAGGTAAAAAAACCAGCTTGCTTAGTAAGTACAAGTATAATTACCGGAATATAGATACCATATTATGTATTTCTGAATATGTGAAAACTCACTTCGGAAAGATCTTAAGCGATCGAAACAAAGAAAAGTTAGTAGTCGTTTATAACGGGATTAAAGTACAGGATTCCAGACCGGAACCAGATTTTCAGCTTAGGGAAAAATATAAAATTCCAGATGATGTATTTTTGTTGGGGAGTATAGCGAATCACACTGCTGCAAAAGATCTGGGTGTCCTCATAGAAACCATGAACAAGATCGTCCACGAACACGGTATTAAAGATATCCGACTTATCCAGATGGGTGATTTTTCTAAGCTAACTCCCGGTTTTAAATCGATGATTGCTGAAAAGAAACTGGAAGAGTATATCATAATGACCGACTTTCAAAAGAATGCTTATTCGTTTTTACCGCAATTCGATACGTTCGTAGTCACTTCAGAGCGAGAAGGAGGGCCATCATCTCTAGTAGAAGCGCTCTATTATAAAGCACCTATTGTAAGTACAAGGGTAGGAGTGGTGGATGAGGTTATTGAAGATGGTGTGAATGGATATTCTGTGCCAATTAAAAGTCCAGGATTGATGGCTGAAAAAATTCTAAAAATTAAAAAGAATCCAGCGTTAAAAACTCAGTTCGCAGATAAGTCTTACAAGATTTTTCTTCAGAAATTTACAGCTGAACGTTACGGGGAGGCTACCTTTGCGGTCTATAAAGATATGATGCAAAAAGAACTACATCGATGAAAACAGCCTTGCTTGTTTCAACATACAATTGGCCTGAAGCCCTCTCGCTTATTTTTAAAAGTATTGAAAACCAATCGGTTGCTCCCGATGAGGTTCTAATTGCAGATGATGGTTCTGCTGAAGAAACTAAAAAATTGATCAACGAATTTAAAAAGCAGAGTAACTTAAAAATACATCACTTCTGGCATGAAGACAGAGGCTTTCGAAAGTCTGAAGTTTTAAACAAAGCTATCGCAGGTAGTAAATCAGATTATATCATACAAATAGATGGAGATTGCATCATGCATCCTGATTTCATTAAAGATCACCTTGCGATCGCTGAGAAGAAGGTGTTTTTATTTGGATCCAGAGTTAATATTACGAAAGATTTCATACCAAAAGTATTTGAGGATAAGATCATAGATTTTAATTTTTTAAGTACTGGTATCAAAAAAAGAGGACGCACGATCAGAATTCCCTATTTGCGGAACAGGAATGTAAAAAGTCTTGATTTCAGCAATAAGGTTCGTGGTTGCAACTTATCATTCTGGCGTTCCGATTTTCTGAAAGTCAATGGATATAACGAAGATATCTCTGGCTGGGGAAGAGAGGATTCCGAACTTGTTTTAAGAATGCTCAATGCAGGAATTGGTGGGAAAAGATTGAAATATGGAGGGATTATATATCATATTTACCATCCTGAAGCATCTAAAGATCAATTGGGATCTAATAACGAAATTCAGCAGGCGACCATTAGTCAGAAAAAAAAGAAGTGTGAAAACGGAGTTTCAAAATATTTAATTTCTTCAGAATGAAAGCTGTTTTCTCCAAAAACTACCAGCAACAATCTGGTTTTATTAGGCAATGCATTGAGAACTTTGATGCAAAAGGTAAGGTTCTGGCTGAAGGGCGTAATGAAATACGGATCTTTGAAAAGGATGCTCAGCAATTCAATATTAAATCCTTCAGAATCCCCAATACTGTAAACAAGATCGCTTATAAGTTTTTTAGAAAGTCAAAGGCACAACGATCATTCGAGTATGCCAGTATTCTTGAAGAAAAAGGAATAGGAACCCCGGCTCCGGTGGCTTATTTTGAAAATCCTACGTCTATATTCTTTCGCGAAAGTTTTTATGTATGCAAGCATTTGCAAGCGCATCTTACCTTCAGAGAACTGGTGACCGATCCTGATTTTCCAGATCACGAAAATATCCTGAGAGCTTTTACCAGGTTCACTTATGATCTGCATCAAAAGAATATTCAATTCCTGGATCATTCGCCTGGCAACACATTGATTATTAAGACTGGAACATCTTACGAATTTTACCTGGTCGACCTTAATCGCATGAATTTTAAAAAGCTGAACTTTGACGAAAGAATGCAGAATTTTTCGCGTTTAACTCCTAAGTTGGAGATGGTGAAGATAATGGCGAATGAGTATGCCGGGCTTGTTGAAAAATCTGAAGCTGAAGTTTTTAAAAAAATGTGGTTTTATACGGAGCAGTTTCAACATAAATTCCAGAGAAAGAAAGCACTGAAGAAGAAATTAAAATTCTGGAAGCGCTAATCTTTTTGGATATATGGCATCCTGCGATTAGATTTAAGGGAATAATAATTAAGCAGTTTTCTAATCTTATAGCGTCTGATGAGGTTTAATGGTTTTAATTTAAACTTAGTCTTATCTTCATGTAAAAAATCGATGCAGGCATTAATGACTCTGCGGCTAGAATCTCCATCAAAATAAGGGTGTGTAAAGTTCGTGTAATCTTCGATTGCGTTAACAAGATTCTCAGAGGGATTAAAAGCCATTTCAATGGCGCTTTCAATGTCCGAAGCATCCGTAATATCGATAAGGTGAGATGATGGTTTATTGTTTTTGAAGGTTACCACCGGCTTCTTCTGCAGCATAAATTCGGTTATGGCAGAGGTGGTGTCAGAAAACATAATATCTGCCTGTCGAAACAGGGGTATGATATCGGGAGTTTCTATATACTCGAAATCTGCATGCTGTAAAGATTTTATTTTTGCAATTTTACCTGCTGCCATCTTTGGATGTAAGACAACCAGGAATTTGTACTTTCCAGTTTTTGAGATTCTCTCCAATTCATTTACAACATTCTCATGATAGGTCCAGCTATATTTAGGTGAAAAGGTAGAAGAAATAAGAATAGTTGGCTTTTGCCGTGGCTGTTCAGGTATTTGAAATAATGGATCCACTTTAGACCAGCCAGTTTCCTTAACCTGGAAATGAGGATTGTTTTCCTGAATTTCTTTGAACGTACAAGTTGTAGAAGGTCCCTGTGTACAGTAAAGGTCGAAAAACCCACGAATTCTGAAATGGCCCTTTTTAAAACTATGCTTGTTTGCTAAAAACCCATGAAAAATCTGAACTTTTAAACCGGGAATAAAATCGGCTACTACATCTGTAATAGTTAAAACAATATGAGGTTCATATGTTATCACCTTCTGAATATTCGAGAGAAGATCACCAGATTCCGGAAAAAACTTCTTAGGTTCCTCTAATTCTGAAAACCATTTTACATCATAACCTCTGTTTCTAATTTCCTTCTGTAGCGGTTTGCCTATGGGTAGAGCGTAGGTATGACTTATATAAATCAGAAAGCGATAATTCATTTTGAATTAAATTTGATAAAAGCATTCAATTTAGAAAATATTAAATGAGGTTCAAATGATTGATAAAGAATGGAAGATTCTTTATCAATCATTTTAGAAGACTTTCCTGAGAAGATGTCAGGTCTAAAATCACGTAAATGAACGCTATAATTGCGGTCACCTTCAAAACTGGACCAGGCTGCTTTAGTAACCTGGGGTGAGAAGATAGCGAAGGTTGGAATGTCAAGAGCTTTCGCCATATTTATTGCTCCACCTTCATTACCAATTAGTGCGGTGCATAGTGAGCACAATGCAAGAAATTCCCTTAAATTTTCACCGAAAATATCTGGTCTGGAGACTTCTTTTGCTTTTTCTGAAAGTAAATCTATAACACTATCTACCTGCGCTTTTTGTGAAGGAATGTAGTTGTATAATAGCGTACAATCTTTTTCAGATGCAATGAAATTCAGAACTTCCGCCATATAGTTTTCAGGATATGTCTTATTATCACTACTTCCCAGAATAGAAATCATATAAATTGGCCTGGTCATATCAACTTTTTGGGTTGATAAATAATTCTGCGCCCAATTGATTTCTTCAGTAGTGAGATAGACTTTAGGTTTAATAGGAGACAAATGCTTTATACCTAAAGGATGCAATAACTTTAACCTGTTTTCTATGGCTAAGCCTGCTGAAGATTGAGGTCTGGAATCATATTTTATAACGTGAAGCAATAGAGGTTTAGTGTACCATTTTTCGATGCCAATTCTGATTTTTGCACCGGTCGCATATGCAAGCAAAGCTGAATAAGGTTTGGAATACAGGTCAATTACAATATTATAATTTAATTTCCGTAGTTTTTGACCATAAGTAATTAATCCCTTTAGGCCTTTATCCTGATTGGGATCGAAAATTATAATATTGGTGATTTCAGGATTATTCTCCACAACGGGCGTGGTATGCTTGTAAATTAAATAATCCAGCTGAGCGGTCGGGTACTCTTTCCGAAGTGCTTCAAATAAGATTGAGGACGTAAGTACGTCCCCAATCATTTTCATCTGTATTACAAGTATCTTCAAACCTATTACTAAACTGCCACGTTATATTCACGTAGTGCATCATTCAATGATGTTTTCTTGTTCGTGGATTCTTTTCGTTTACCAATAATAAGGGCGCACGGAACCTGGTATTCACCTGCAGGGAATTTTTTGGTATAACTTCCAGGGATCACTACCGATCTCGCCGGAACATAGCCTTTAAATTCTTTTGGTTCATCGCCGGTTACATCAATGATCTTGGTAGATGCTGTAAGTACCACATTTGCACCAAGTACTGCTTCTTTTTCCACACGAATTCCTTCTACCACAATGCTTCGGGATCCAAGGAATGCATTATCTTCTATGATTACTGGCGCTGCCTGAAGTGGTTCCAGAACTCCGCCAATACCAACACCACCACTTAAATGAACATTCTTACCAATTTGAGCACAGCTTCCAACGGTCGCCCAGGTATCTACCATGGTACCTTCATCCACATAAGAACCGATATTTACATAACTTGGCATTAGAATAACGCCAGATGAAATGTAAGCACCATGTCTTGCTACAGCATTTGGTACAACTCTAATTCCTTTTTCTTTATATCCTTTTTTCAAAGGCATTTTATCATGATATTCGAATATACCGGCTTCCAGAGTTTCCATTTTCTGGATCGGGAAGTAAAGTACTACTGCTTTTTTAACCCATTCATTCACCTGCCAGCCATCTGTTACCGGTTCAGCAGTTCTAAGCTCTCCCTTATCTAGAAGGTCGATCACCTTTCGGATAGCATCTGTAGTTTCAGTATCTTTTAGAAGGTCACGATTTTCCCATGCCTTTTCAATTGTAGCTTTCAACTGGTCCATTTTCTATTTTTTTTCAAATATAACAGCTATCAGCCAATATTTATGGACAAACCAATATAAACCTTACCTTTGCCTAAATTTTGAAGATGGGCAGAATTTTAGCGCTTGATTATGGTACTAAACGAACGGGAGTCGCCGTTACAGATGAATTGAAAATGATCGCATCTGGTCTTAAGACGGTAGATACACCTGAGCTGCTGAATTTTCTTAATACCTATTTTCAGGACGAGAATGTAGAAAGAGTTTTAGTAGGTGAACCAAAGCGAATGAATGATATGCCTTCTGAAAGTGAAGTTCATATCCAGGAGTTCCTGAAGAAGTTCTCTGAAAAGTTTCCAGAGATGCCATTGGAGCGGGTTGACGAAAGATTCACCAGTAAGATGGCGGTGCAAACCATGATCGATAGCGGGCTGAAAAAGAAAAAGCGCAGGGATAAAGCACTCGTGGATGAAATTAGTGCCACGATCATTCTTCAAACCTGGCTTTATAAGTAGAACAATGACGGCTTTTAAACTAGCAAAGTCGAAAAATTTATAGAATGATTTTACCAATTGTAGCTTACGGGGATCCCGTTCTAAAGAAAAAAGCTAAGAATATTGACAAGGATTATCCAAAACTGGATGCCTTGATCGACAATATGTGGGATACCATGTACAATGCTTATGGTGTAGGACTCGCAGCTCCTCAAGTAGGTCTTCCTGTTCGAATCTTTATGATCGATCCGGCTCCTTTCGCCGAAGATGATGACCTAAGTGAATCTGAAAAGGAGGAACTTAAAGATCTTCGTAAAGTTTTTATCAACCCCCAGATCACAGAAGAAAGTGGTGAAGAATGGGCTTTTAGTGAAGGATGCCTTAGCATTCCAGATGTTCGGGAGGACGTTTTTCGTCAACCAGATATTACCATCGAATATTATGATGAAAACTGGGAAAAACATGTCGAGCAGTATAGCGGTTTAGCAGCAAGGGTCATTCAGCATGAGTACGATCATATTGAAGGTGTGTTGTTTACAGATAAGCTTTCAAGTTTAAAGAAAAGATTGATTAAGAGTAAATTAGGCAATATCTCGAAGGGAAAGATCAACGTAGATTATAAAATGCGTTTTCCGAATGCGAAAAAAGCCCGCTAAAGGCTTTGATAATTAAGTCTGGGACTTGATATTTGCCAACCTAAATTTAAAAAGACTATGGGATTAGATAAAATTCTTGCTATTTCGGGAAAACCGGGACTTTATGAGCTTACCGCGCAAACAAGAGGCGGCTTTGTTGCTAAATCTATGTTAGACGGAAAGAAAATTGCCGTAAACATGCGTCACAACGTAAGTATTCTAAGCGAGATCGCAATCTATACCTACACAGAAGAGATTCCGTTAGGTGAGGTTTTTCAAAAGATTAGTGAAAAAGAGAATGGTGAAAAGACAATAAATCACAAGGTTTCCAAAAATGAAATGGAAGCATTCTTTTCTGAAATTCTTCCTGATTATGATGAAGATCGTGTATACGCGAGTGATATGAAAAAGATCATCCAATGGTATAATCTTTTAGTGGAGAACGGAATGACCAGCTTTACGAAAGAAAATAAAGCTGAAAAAAATACAGACGAAGAGGAATAGTTTCTTCTGAATTGAAAAATAAAAAAGGCTGAAATCATCGATTCCAGCCTTTTTTTGTTTAGAACTACTTCTGAAGTATAATTTTCCAAAGCATCAGTTTAGAACTTCAAACCAAAGATAAAAGCGCCATCTCTTTGACCGTTAAAATCTGAAACCACATAGTCAAGTCTTAAAAATCTGTATTTTCCGAAGCCAATATTATCGAGACCTATGGAATATTCAGAATAAGGATCTCTGTTGTCTGTCGTTAAGCGATGTGCACCCAGAATAAGATTATAATTTAATTTATTGATAAGCGGAATTTTGCCCAGGAACCAACCCTGGAAATCATGTTCCGCATGAAATTCCGCATAATTCTCATTAGTGCTGAAGTTATAGTAAGGCATCAGGTTAAACGCTCCTACGTAACTGCCGAAACCAATTCGCGTCTGGTTCGCATTAAAATGCCGGTAATCTACCAGGCTAATACCTTCGGCATTACTAAATAGTCCGCCGTTCGCCATATATTGGAAAGTTCCTTTATTTCCAATTTTGACGCTTTGTTCTACCCGGACCTTAAACTGATTATAATTGAAGTGCTCCTTGCTTGCTCCAAATCCGCTTTCCCATGAAATATTCAATTTTGGATACTTGTTCTCATATACATTGTAACGTCCATTAGGATAGCTCATATATTTCTGACCAAAGCGTATTCCAAAATCCAACCTGGATTTAAAGAGATGATGATCCTCGAATAAACTCATTCCAAAACTGTTCGGCTGTAGAGGATTGTTGGAAGTATATTCCCGATCTTCCCAGTCGATGATCACATGATCTGTAGAATTTGTTAGAGCTGTCCTGTCTTCCCAGCCTAATTCGCCAAAGATTTTTAAACCTGGAAAAACATCCCTGCCATATGCAACTTTAGCAAAGCTTCTCTCAAAAAGCTTCATATAGTTTCTTTCGAAAAATATCGTTGTAATGCTATTCAGTAATGGGGAAATAGGTTCGTTTGCATTGATCTGTGCGCTTTCCACACCTCCGGAAAGTCTTAAAAAATCCTTGCTGTAATTATTGAATTTTTTTTCAAAACCACCGTTTAAGCGCAATCTGTCTTCGCTAAGCCCATAGTCTATATCTGTAAAGACTCTCCAGTAATTCTCCTGGTCTTCGCCAGTACGTTGTGTGTAATTCACTGTAATATCGGTATTCCAGCCCTGTACCGTATTAAAACCAATGCCTGATACTGGAGCACTAATACTAAAAGATCTGTTCTTCCAACTATTTCTATAACTATATCCAAAAAACACATCGGTTATTCCAAATTGATTTCTTTCGGTATCTACGGAATCCTGGTATTTTTTAGTACTGCGAACTTCCTGGATGCTGTCTTTCTTTACATAATCATTAATTTCTTCTGAAGTTAGAGGCACAGGACGTACTTTTTCCCAGAAAACCGAATCCTTTTCATTTGCATTCTGTGAATAGCTTAAGATCTCTTTTCCGAAGCTGCTTTTAGAGAAACCAGGATCGAAATCATAATCGCTATAGACTGCGGTAAATCTTCCATTCCCTCCAAATCCAAAGATCTTAAAACTGAAATCCACACTTTGAGAGATCTGGATAAAGAGCTTATTTTCTTCAGAATATTTAAAATTCTGCTTAAATACTATTTCTTCGATTGGTGCAACCTGTATGGCCGTGCCAGTAGTAGTAAGATCTATCCCATAAATTTGCCAGAGGTCTTCTACGATATATACAATACCAGAAAATACTCGATCTTGTTTACGCTTTGGAGTGACCTCAATCTTATTGATAAGATTACCCCGGTCATCAAAAAAAGTACCGGCCAGCTTGTACCGATAATAGTTAAATCCATAATCTGCCAGCGGAGAAACCATTTCGCTGTTTAGATTAATAGTATTCTCGTAAAAGGAATAATAAGCTTCCTGTGCCGAATTCAGGCTAAAACCGTTGTCATCTCCAGAAACTTTAGAAGCAATGATATTTTCCTTAAAATCATCTGGCTTCTGGAATGAGATCTTGGAAATAGTTTCACTTAAGTAAACGATTCCGCTTCTGGTAGAGTCAAGTCCGCCGCCAAGATCGCCAATTTCCTGCCCCATAATTTTCTCTGGAGCATTTTCAATTCTCCATAACCCCCGGGAATAAAAATCGGCCGTAAAACTTTCCAGTCGGCTCGAGTTTTGCTTTCTATTTTTAATCGCCAGTCGCATGATCCTGTTGGCTGGATTCTCATCATTTTGAATGGTCACTTCATCCAGGCTGGTGCTTTCTGAGCTCAACTGGACGTTGAGTTCGTAAGGAAATTGGGTGATATTGACTTTCTTCTTCTGAGTTTTAAAGCCAAGGAATTGAAATACGATTACATATTCACCAGTTTCCTTCAGTTTAAGTTCATACAGGCCTTCATTGTTGGAAGTCGTTCCAATATTACCAGATTCTGTATAGATGTTCACATAAGGTAGAGGCTCATCATCTTCCGAAGAAATTTTACCGGTAATTTGAGCAGAAAGGGTGGAAAATGCCAGAAAAAGGCAGAACCCAAGTAGTTGTTTTAGCATGAGGTAGTTTTCAGATGCTAAATAAACGCAAAAAGTTGCAGTAAATTATTTGTATTCCTTCTGAATTCGATCCAGACGTCTTTTATTGTCACGATCTTTAATCGTGTCCCGCTTATCATAAAGCTTTTTACCCTTTGCCAGTGCGATCTGCAGCTTAGCCAACCCGCGATCGTTAATGAACATTTTTAGAGGTATGATGGTCAATCCCGAATTGGTCACTTCTTTTTCCAGTTTACGTAACTCTCTCTTTTGCAATAAAAGTTTACGTTCACTTTTTGGGTTATGATTAAAATGAGTAGCATGAGAATATTCCTCCACATGCATATTGATCACAAATAATTCGTGATTACTGAATTCACAAAAACTTTCAGCGATGTTCGCCTTACCTTCACGAATTGCCTTGATTTCGGTACCCGCAAGTTTGATCCCGGCGGTATACTTATCCAGAAATTCATAATTGAACTTCGCTTTTCGATTCTTGATGTTTACAGAATTCTTCATAGTTCACAAAAATACAAGCTTTAAGCTAAAAACATACTAAAGCAATTTTAAAATTAGCGGTGAGGAAGCTGATCAAAGTTTATTATTTTTGCGAACTCAAAATTCAACTATGAAACGTTTGCTTCCAGCCTTAATTTCTCTTCTTATAATCAGCTGTGCAGAAAAAGAAAATACATTGTCGGCAGATGAGATCGTTCAAAATGCTATAGAGAGATCTGGTGGCAAATTATACGAAATGGCGGAGATCGACTATACTTTTCGTGACAGAAAATACAAGAGCTATAGAAAAGGCGGGAAATTTCGCTATACGCGAATCATGATCGATACCTCAGGAAATAGACTGGTAGATGTTCTAAATAATGAAGGGCTGAACCGATCGATCAATGATAGTAATGTTGTCATCCAGGATTCTTTGTTGCTACCAATTGGCAATTCTATTAACTCGGTCAACTATTTTGTGCATTTACCGTACGGACTCATGGCTGAAGCCGCCAACAGGCAATTGATTGGAAAAGATACTATCGCTGGAAGGGAATATTATGAGATCAAAGTTACTTTTTCAGAAAATGGGGGAGGAACAGATCATGAAGACGAATACCTTTACTGGATCGATACCCAAAATTTTGAAGTAGACTATCTCGCCTATAATTTTGAAGTGAATGATGGTGGCGTAAGATTCCGGAAAGCTTTTAACCACAGGGTGATCGAAGGAATTAGCTTTGTAGATTACGAGAATTATGAATATAAAGATAAAGAAGTTGAGCTAACCAAACTGGATAGTCTTTACCAGGAACGCGAGCTGGATCTCCTGTCTATTATAGAGACAAAAAATATTGGAGTAAAACTGGACAGCATTAATTAATATAGAGTACCTGGTCCAGAATTTCATTATTTGGTAGTACCTGCACGATAAATAACGCTCCGTTCTCGGTATCATCAATATCTGCATACTTTTCTTCGCCCAGAATCTCATTGACGAATTGCGGAGTCGTGTTACTATGTCCTACCACCAAAACACGCTTTCCGCTAGTTCTTTTCCTGAATTCATCGTCATATCCATTGCCTGCATTATAGTTTTCCATAGATAATTGCTTGCTGCCTGCAATTGGAGCGCCTGTTTGTAGGGTGCGTTTGTAATTGGTGCTCAAAACCATATCCAGCGGTATATCCTTTAAAACTTCAGCCCAGATTTGTGCTCTTTTTAAACCTTCAGCGGTTAGGTTTGGATCTTTTTCAGATTTATTACTGCGATCCTTTTCCGCATGTCTTATGAAGTAATAAGTAGTTGTTTCCTGAACAATGTTGTTTTGAATATTGTCTTCTGAAGAGATTCCAAAAAGAAGAATGAACGGAAGTACTAATTTGAGAATTGCAGACATGAGAAAGATTTTTAGGATCGTAAATTACTCTGAAATATTTATTTCCATGAGAATAAATTGATTTAACTGCCTAACAAAGGAATTGAAATTATTGTCGGCAACCAGGATCAAGCTGCGGTTTCCGTTTTCCAGTTCCGGTCCAAAGCACATTCCTTCGATATTATCAACGATCCCATCGGTTAGCTGATCATTGACAGATTTAAAGTTGAAAATTAGCTTCTTTTTTGCCGTTTGATACTTTGCCTTTCGAAGCAAATTCTCGTTTAAGGTATTGGTAGCTTTGCTTGCATCTACATCAAAGATCTTCACCGTGTTCCCGTGGGAACCGTAACCGGCAGAGTAGGAGCGTTCCATGACCAGAAATCGATCTTGAGCATATTCAAGGATCTCTGTGATTCCGTTCAGCGCAAAATAATTAATGGGCAGCTTCGCGATTCCTTCAAGTGGATAGACAAATTGAGAAACCGGATTTTTGGTTTCAGTATCAAATCTGGTGATCCTGGAGTGGGAACGTGAAGGAAAGATCTTTGGTTTGGAAGAGTCTTTTTCTAATGGTAATTCTGTAGCAACCCAAACTCCAGCTCCATCAACACTCTTAGTGATTCCTTCAAAAACTCCGTTGTTACGCGGTTTTTGCTCGTTTTTAGATTGAAAATATTCTGGGATAATATAAGAGCTGAGTATTTCCCCTTGAGTATTTGTTTCATAAATTCCGGGATCTCGTCTATCTGAGATCAAACCTTCGCTAACTACGAGAAAGCCGTTATTATTGGAATCGTAACGTACACCTTCTAGATCCAATACAACTTTTGAATATTCTTCAGGCCTGGTAATCTCTATAAGATCATTGATTTCAATATTTTGGATTCTGGAGTCGGCTATTTTGATAACGGCCTGGTAAATTCTTGGATTGGAAGACTGATCGCTGACCAGGTAAAATTTTCCGCTTGCGTAGTCTATTCCCGAGAGTCCACCAATCTTTGTATTTTCAAATTCCAGGTTTTCATCTATTACAAATTCATCCAGGTAATTCAGGCTAACATGATCATTCTCTATTCTGGAAGTGACGGCGCAGCTGCTAAAAATAAAAATTAAAAAGAGTGAAAGTAATCGAAGTTTCATAGCGAGTTTTGAAGAAATCAAAAATAACAAATCCTTAAGACAAAAATAGGACTTCCTTGGGACGCTTAGGCTTATGCTATGAATACATTTATATATTAACCAAAATCAATAGTTATGAATGAAGATCAAAGAGAAGGAAAATGGAAACAGATCAAAGGACAATTCAAACAAAAGTATGGAGATCTAACCGATGATGATACCACTCATGCTGAAGGAAAATTTGATGAGATGTTAGGTCGTATGCAGGAAAAGACTGGAAAGACTAAGGAAGAATTGAAAAATGAAATTGATAAGTGGTAGATTGAGTAGTTGAAAAAAAAGGCGGTATTTCTACCGCCTTTTTGGCACTATATTAAAAACTGTGTAAGTATTGAATAACGGGGTTTGTTAGCCCCGTT
>NZ_CAJWRQ010000023.1 GCF_913046405.1 uncultured Christiangramia sp. | reverse complement strand
ATAATAGTTGTTATAGAAATTAGAGAGCGGATTCGGACATATTGGGTTTATTCCTTTCTTACATTATTTCGAACCGGTTTCTGGTTAAATGTTACTCAAATTCTGTCTGCCGATGATAGATATTATCTCAACGGAATTTTTAAATACTCTATAATAGTTGGAATCTGACCCACAAACATATCTTCGGTAACCAGGTTTTATAAAATCAATAGATTCGAATGCGAAAAGTCGTTCTGCAATCATATCGAAGTATTCGAAAAACCTCTCAAAATATTTGTCGGCTTGAATAACTCCGAGTCGCTTTATTCCAAATTGATGTATTCTAATTAATTCTTCTTAGTTAGATTACTTAATTTGTAATTACTCATTAAGCAAAGATTTCGATTGCGCTAGAATTTGTTCTTTACTGTCTTTTGTAAATCCGCTTTTCTCAGCTTTCTCAATCTTATCTTTGGCATAATCAATCTGAATTTGTTGATTGCGAGCTTGTCTTATCAAATCATTAACCAGTTCACTTTTGCTGGAATATTCTTGATTATCAACTTGAGATTTTAGCCACTCATCATTTGGCTTTGTGAAGGAAATACTTTGTCTGGACATAATAGCTGGTTTGATGTAAAGTTGCATCAAAATCGCATCAGACACGAATTATCCAAACAAATATTCTATAGAATAAAGTTTGATGAAATAACTTCGTTCGACAGACTTCCTTCGACAGGCTCAGGATGGCAACTAAGCTATTATATTATAAGATTACACACTATGAGATTTACTGATATGAAATTTCATTTCATAAACAACTTCGAGAGTATCCTTGGGCAAGCACCAATCTTCAAGCTTCCTTCGACAGGCTCGGGACACGCTTCTCGCCCTGACGTTTTGTAAAACAAAAAAACCCAAACTTTTCAGTTTGGGTTTTTAACATTTTTGTTGGCCTACTAGGGCTCGAACCTAGACTCTTCTGGACCAAAACCAGACGTGTTGCCAGTTACACCATAGGCCAATGCTTAAATGCGGATGCAAATTTAAGACAAAGTTTCTATCGCACAAACTTTTTCAAAAAGATTTTCATTAAAATTTCAATTTTTTTCTGAAAGCACATTTTTTCTATTCATTTCCAGACACTTCCAAAATATTCGCTTTTCCATTGCGTTTGTAAAGCATTCAGCATATTATTATTAAATTCGCCACTTCAGTAGAATTACACGAGTATTTATGACAGATTTCAACTTTAGTAAGTGGAATAAGATCCTGGGATGGCTGGTATTTCTTATTGCCCTCACCACCTATACACTTACTCTGGAACCAACGGCAAGTTTCTGGGATGCCGGTGAATATATTGCTACCTCTGCCAACCTGGAAGTTGGTCATCCACCGGGAGCTCCTTTCTACCAAATGATGGGTGCGTTTTTTGCCACTTTTGCGGCAGACAATACTCAGGTCGCCCTCATGATCAACTTTATGTCTGGGTTTGCCAGTGCCGTAGCCATCATGTTTATGTTCTGGTCTATCAGCTTACTGGTTCTAAAGATCGCCGGACCGCGAGAAACTCTTACCGATGCTAAGAAAATAGCCGTTCTGGGTAGTGCCCTTGTTGGCTCACTTGCATTTACTTTTACCGACAGCTTCTGGTTCAATGCCGTGGAAGCCGAAGTATACGCCATGGCAGCCTGCTTTATGTCGGTCATGTTTTATCTAGGACTACTCTGGGAACGGGATATGTTCACTCCGCGTGGAAATCGCTGGATCATTCTGATCTCCCTGGTCATCGGACTCTCTTTTGGAGTTCACTTTATGGGTCTGTTAACCTTACCGGCAATCGGATTCCTTTATTTCTTTAAAAACTACAAAAAGGTAACCGTCAAGAATTTTATCATCGCCAACGTGGTCGTGGTCGCTGTTCTTATGTTTATCTTTAAACTGCTATTACCATACACTCTTACGTTCTTTTCTGCATCAGAATTGTTCTTTACCAATTCCCTGGGAATGCCTTTTAATACGGGAACAGCGATCGCTTTACTTGCGATCATCGCCGTATTCTATTTCCTGATCAATTTCACTCGCAAGCGTAACCTGTATCAGTACAACACACTACTGCTCTGTATATTATTTGTTCTAATCGGTTTCTCCAGCTGGGTAATGTTACCAGTGCGTAGTAATGCACCAACCGTGATCAATGAAAACAGTCCTGACAATGCACGTGAGCTACTCGCCTATTATAATCGTGAGCAATACGGGGAAACTCATCTATTCTACGGCCCTCAATGGTCTGAGATGTATTCCGGACTCGACAAAGATAATCCATATCGCGATGGGAAACCTCAATATGAAAAAGACGAGGAACTTGGAAAGTATGTGATCGTGAATGAATATAAAAACGCACGCCAGAACCTGGATGACGATCATAAGGCTGTTCTGCCAAGAATGTGGAGTACCGAGCATGCTACCAATTATATGGAATTTACCGGTCCCCTGGATTTCACAATCAAACCAGAATTCCAGAGTGAAGAAAGACTTATAAGTGCTATCAATGAATTTCGCACTCAGTTTGCCCGTGGTGAAAGGGATATGGAAGACTACCATAACTTCCTAAGGCAGTTTAGCGATTATATCAATGTCGAAAAACCCTCATTTTCGTCTAACATTAGCTACTTCCTGGAGTATCAGGTTGGCTATATGTACTGGCGTTATTTTATGTGGAACTTCACCGGGAGACAGGATGATATACAGGGAAAATTCGGAGATCTGCATGGAAACTGGATTAGCGGAATCAATTTTATTGATGAATGGCATATTGGGTCGCAAGAGAATTTACCTTCAGATGTAAAAAATAACAAGGCTCGAAATACCTATTATTTCCTGCCGCTTTTACTCGGACTAATCGGACTCATTTTTCAGCTGAAAAGAGATCAGAAGAATTTCTGGGTGCTTATGGTATTTTTCCTTTTTACCGGAATTGCTCTTAAAGTTTATCTGAATGAAAGGCCTTTTGAACCTAGAGAACGGGACTATGCACTTGTAGGGTCCTTCTATGTTTTTGCGATCTGGATAGGCTTTGGAGTCTATGCCATCTTCGATAAACTTAAAGGAATGATCGGTCCTAAAATTCTGGCTCCGGTAGTAGTACTTGCAAGTTTACTTGCCGTACCAACGCTGCTTGCTTCGGAAAACTGGGATGATCATGATCGTTCCGGCAGAGACACTGCACTAACCATGGCCAGGATGTACCTGGATTCCATCGACGAAAATGCCATTATATTTACCATTGGTGATAATGATACTTTTGCGCTCTGGTATGTTCAGCAAATTGAAAAATACCGAACCGATGTTCGTGTAATCAATACAAGTTTACTGGCAACCGACTGGTATATTGACCAGATGAAGCGAAAAGCTTTTGATAGTGATGCTATCCCGTCGCAATTACCACAGGACTGGTATAATGGAAAGAACGATGCGATCTTCCTGCGCGAAGTAACCCAGGACACTGTGGGCATCAAAACCTGGATGAATTATATTCAGAATGAAGATCCAAGAACCATGGCCGAATTGCAAAGTGGGTCTATGATCAACACCTTCCCTTCTAAATATGTTCGAATTCCGGTAGACAAACAAAATGTACTGGACAATAATATCGTAGACCGTTCTGAAGCAAACGAGATCGTTGATCATATAGATATTGAGATTGGTGACCAGGTGCTTTATAAGAACAGGCTGTTGATGCTCGATATTATTGCCAACAACGACTGGAAACGTCCTATCTATTTTACCGGCGGAAGTTTTGGTGACGACGATTACCTATGGATGAAAGACTATCTCCAACTGGAAGGAGTCACCTATAAACTGGTTCCTATTCAAACACCTCTTGATCCCAGAAATCCATTCGATATGGGTCGCGTGAATACCGAAAAGATGTACAATATCGTGAAGAACTGGAATTGGGGAAATATGGGATCTTCAGATATTTATCATGACCCTGAAACCCGTAAGAACTCTATTACCTATAGAAGCAACCTGGCAAGACTGACTGAGAATCTTCTTAACGAGGGTGATACAATACATGCGGAAGAGATCCTTGACCTGGGAATGCAACATATGCCGGTCGAGCATTATGAATATTATACGCTACTGGAACCATTTATCACCGGTTATTACGAAGTTAACAAACCTCAAAAAGCCCGTGAGATCTGGGAAAAAGTGACTAAGAAATATCAGGAGAACCTGGAATTCTATAGTAACTGGGAAGTAGAACGTCAATACAGATATGCAGATGAGATCATTACCGATATGGAACGTTACCGCGGCCTGGTTGACATTATGATGGTTTATGAGGATCGTGAGACAGCCAGAGAAAAAGCCGAAGAATTTAATACCTATCTAAAAAAGTTCAGGCATTTCTACCGTGAGGACGAAGAAATAGATGCTGAAGCAAAATCTCCGCAACAGGAGATTCTGGAAGCACTGGATGGCGCAACTCCCATAGGGCAACCGGACGATTCGGTTTCGCTGCAAAAAGATCAGCAATAAAATTAAACCCGGCCAATTGCGCCGGGTTTTTTATTTTTGAATATCGATGAGTTTATTCCTGCCTAAATATCCTTCAGTCCTGAAACTTCTTTATCCTAAACGTATTTCCAGGATAAAGGATAAAAATGCTATCTATCTCACTTTTGACGATGGCCCAATTCCAGAGGTCACGCCATGGGTTCTGGATCTACTCGAAGAGTATTCAGCAAAAGCTACTTTCTTCTGTATTGGAGAGAATGTTGAAAAGCACCCGGAAATCTTCCGAAGTATTTTAGAGAAAGAACACGCAGTGGGAAATCACACGTATAATCACCTTAACGGCTGGAAAACTGGCAAAGCTCCTTATATCGAAAATACCCAGAAAACTCAGCAGGTATTTACTGCTAACAAATTCTTCCCAGAGACAAAATTTTTCAGGCCACCTTATGGTAAGATCATGAACGCTCAGGCGCGTGACCTTGTGGAAAAAAGCTATAAAATTGTGATGTGGGATGTAATAAGTGGTGATTATGACCACAGTATTTCAGCAGAAAAGTGCTACCGGAATGTCATATATAATGCTGTTGATGGAAGTACGATCGTCTTTCATGACTCAGAAAAGGCATTTAAAAATCTTAGGGAAGTATTACCCAGAGTGATGAGATACTACGCTGAAAAAGGCTTTACTTTCAAAAGTCTTACTGATGCTCCTTTAAAAGGCCAATAAGCGTATTTGCATTCTGCTCACCGCTCTGGCGCCATTTCATTTCACCGTCCCTGTAGATCATAAGCGTTGGCAAACCCTTTACTCTCAAGGCTTCAGCAAGCTGAGAATTCTTATCCACATCGATCTTTATGACCTTGGCTTTATCACCTAAAGCGGCCGCGACATCACGTAATACCGGATGCATGGCTTCGGAAGCTTCGCTCCATTCAGCATAAAAATCCAGAAGTACCGGAATGTTCAGATCTACTAGTTCACCAAATTTTGACATAATTCAGTATTTATTTTTTCGGTTATTTACCGTGTTCGCCAGCTAAACTCAAATATAGGAAATTCTTTGTATTAAGCTGGTTTAGGTCCTTTTTTCAGTTCGATGACGCTAATTTCGGGCCATATTCCTATTCTACCAGGATAAGCCAGAAATCCGAAGCCTCTGTTTACATTAATGTAGCGTCCTGCTTCCTCATAAATTCCAGCCCAGTGTTTGTAACGATATTGCACCGGACTCCATTTTAACCAACCCGGGATCTCAATTCCAAATTGCATCCCGTGCGTATGGCCGCTAAGCGTTATATGATAATGTTTTTCGTCTTTCTTAACCTCTTCTTCCCAGTGAGAAGGATCGTGACTAAGTAGCACTTTAAAATCTTTACTGGATAGTCCGTTTCCGGCTTTTTGAAGATCACCGGCTTTTTTGAATCCGCCAATTCCCCAATTCTCTACTCCAACCAGCGCTATCTTTTCGCCATTTCTCTCGATCAGGCGGTGTTCATTAAGCATTAAGTTCCAGCCCATTTCTGCATGCGTATCCTTCAGGCGTTGCAAATTATGCTTTTTTGCCTCCGGACTTTCCCACTGCGTATAATCTCCGTAATCATGATTCCCTAGAATAGAATATACGCCGTCTCTGGCATTTACCTGGGAGAATACATCTTTCCAGTTCTCCATTTCTGAAGCTTTATTATTCACAAGATCCCCGGTAAAAACCACCAGATCACTTTCCTGCTCTTTTAAAAGATCCACTCCATACTGTATCTTTTCTTTATTATCGAAACTTCCACTATGCACATCACTAATCTGGCTGATGGTATAACCATCAAAGGACTCAGGAAGATCATCGAAATATAGTGTATATCGTAACACCCTGAAGTTGTACCGACCTTTTACCATTCCATACAACAAACCAGCAAATGGAATTGCTGCAAGACCCAGAGCCACTGTACTTATAAATTTTCTTCTTGATGGAATAGAAAAACTTTCTGAAGAGCCGAATAATTTTTGAAAACCTGCAAATGGAAGTCTTAGAAAATCCTCCCCCAGCAGAACTAAAGCAAGAACAATTTTCGCTACAAAGAATGCAAGAAAAATACCTATCGCGTAGCCTCTACCTCCTCCAAAACCATCATTAGGATTAGGCTGATTAAATTGATAGAAAAGATTGGCAATTACGATGATCGAAATGAGGAAATAGAACGAGGCAACCCAAACATTCTTTGAAAATACCCGTAAAGCCTGAAAAGCGTAAAGATCTACGATGATGTAGATAACGGCAAGAATTAACCAGCGCATTAAGTAATTTTTTGCGAAGATAATTTTAATTGCAGCGAACCCCAGCTTATTAACGATTCTTTAAGCACATACCTCTTACAAAGCATTCTATTATTCATTATTTTAAAAGCATGCTTCGAAATATTACTTTTAGCAAGAGATTTAAATCATGAAACGTCGACAATTTCTTCAGAAAACCGGGATCAGCATAGGAGCACTTAGTGTAAGTCCCAGCCTTTTTCCACAAAACATTTTAGAACCTATGAACATCAAGCCAAAACCAGTTGCGGTCGCTACCTGGAATTTTCAAAACGCAACCAAAAAAGCCGGGTCTATGCTGGAAAATGGTTTTAGTGCCCTGGATGCTGTGGAACAGGGAGTGATGGTAGAAGAGGCCAACCTTAAAAACACTACTGTTGGTGACGGCGGCGCGCCAGACCGTGATGGAAATGTTACTTTAGACGCCTGTATCATGTCACCAGATGGAAACGCCGGTGCGGTGGTTTACCTGAAGGAGATCGCACACCCGGTACAAGTAGCGAGAAAAGTGATGGAAGAAACTCCGCATGTCATGCTTGCCGGTGAAGGCGCCTTACAATTTGCCATTCAGCAGGGATTTAAAAAGAAGAACCTGCTTACCGAAAGCTCTGAAAAAGCATGGAAAGAATGGTTGGAACATAAAGAGTACAGACCTATTATTAATATTGAAAACCATGATACCATAGGGATGCTATGTATGGACGACAAAGGGGATATCGCCGGAGCCTGTACAACTTCCGGACTTTCCTACAAAGTGAATGGCCGTGTTGGTGATTCTCCAATAATTGGTGCTGGTCTTTTTCTCGATAATGAAATTGGTGGTGCTGTAGGTACAGGAATGGGCGAAGCCATTATGAAAAGTGTGGGCAGTTTCCTGATCGTGGAATTAATGCGACAGGGAATGTCTCCACAGGATGCCTGCAAGGAAGCGCTCATGAGAACCGTTCGCAAAGCACCAAATCACAAGGATTTCCAGATCGCATATGTAGCACTCAACAAAGCCGGGGAAATTGGATCGTACTGTATCCACAAAGGCTTCAGTTACGCTAAGTTTCATGAAGGAATTAGCAGCGACAACCTGAGCCCCTCTTATTTGGATTCTTAGTTTTATATCTTTCTGCAGAACGATATAATCTTTGTAATTTTGAGCTAATCACGAATTTTATTAAACATTTCTAATGGCCGATCAAAAACGCCTTTTTTTACTGGACGCTTACGCATTAATTTTCCGAGGATATTATGCTTATATCAAAAACCCGCGAATTAATTCCAAAGGTTTTAATACTTCTGCGATCATGGGATTTACGAATTCCCTTTTCGATGTTATACGAAGAGAAAAACCAGATCATTTAGCGGTTTGTTTCGATAAGGATGGCAGCGAAGCCAGAACTGAAATGTTCTCAGACTATAAAGCTAATAGGGATGAAACCCCTGAACCTATACGTGAATCTATTCCCGTAATACAGGAAATTCTTCGCGCTATGCATATTCCCGTGGTGGAATGTGCCGGAATGGAAGCAGATGACATCATTGGAACTCTTGCCAAACAGGCAGAAAAGGAGAACTATAAGGTATATATGGTGACGCCAGACAAGGATTTCGCTCAGCTGGTTTCAGAAAATATTTTCATGTATCGTCCCGCCAGAATGGGTAATGGGATCGAGATCTGGGGAATACCTGAAGTTCAGAAGAAATTTGAGGTGGAACGCCCGGAGCAGGTGATAGATTTCCTCGGAATGATGGGCGACTCTGTAGATAATATTCCAGGACTTCCAGGAGTTGGTGAAAAGACCGCCAAGAAGTTTCTGAAGAAATACGGAAGCATGGAAGGTTTACTGGCAAATACCGATGACCTTAAAGGAAAGATGAAGGAAAAAGTCATCGAAAATGCTGAATTAGGGCGATTATCCAAAAAGCTGGCTACGATATTTGTTGACTGTGATGTGAAATTTCAGGCTGAAGATTATGAACTTTCCATGCCAGATGGGGACAAGGTACAGGAGATCTTCGAAGACCTTGAATTCAGAAGATTGAAAGATCAGTTTTTAAAATTATTTTCAGGAGAAGATGAAAGCACCCCAACGCAGGTGAGTAATTCGCCTTCAGCAAAACAAAATGCGCAAACCGCCGGGGCTGGACAGTTTTCATTATTTGGAGGTGATGGTGAAGAGATCGAACGAACTTCCTCAAGAACAAATCTGGCTGATACTCCCCATCTTTACCAGTTACTTGAAACAGAAATGGCTCAAAAGCTGTTTTTTGAACGACTGCTTATGCAGAAAAGTGTTTGTTTCGATACTGAAACCACAGGATTGAATCCGCTGGATGCAGAATTAGTAGGAATCGCTTTTTCCTGGGAAGCCGGGAAAGGCTACTATCTTCCATTTCCAAAGGAACGCGAGAAATCACAGGAATTGATCGAAAAAATTCGTCCGTTTTTTGAAAATGAATCCATAGAGAAGATAGGTCAGAATCTTAAATATGATATCAAGGTTCTGGACAAATATAATATCGAAGTGAAATCACCGATCTTTGATACTATGATCGCGCATTATCTTATCAATCCAGATATGCGTCATAATATGGATGTTCTGGCCGAAACTTACCTTAATTATACTCCGCAGGCAATTACCGAACTTATTGGAAAAAAAGGTAAGAATCAAAAAAGCATGCGTGATGTGGATCTCAAATCTCAAACTGAATACGGAGTAGAAGATGCGGATATTACTCTTCAGCTAAAAACGCTTTTCGAGAAAGAACTGGAAGATGCAAACACGAAAAAATTATTTAATGAAATTGAAATTCCGCTGGTAGAAGTACTGGCAGATATGGAGCTGGAAGGAATTAAACTGGACGAAAATTACCTGCAATCCCTTTCCGAAGCATTAACCAACGATATAAAGGACCTGGAAGCTAAAATTTACGAAGAAGCAGGCGAAGAATTCCTGATAAGTTCGCCAAAACAACTGGGAATCATTCTTTTTGAAAAACTGGAACTTTCCAAGAAACCCAAGAAAACGAAAACGGGTCAATATAGTACCAGTGAAGACGTACTGTCTGTTTTAGCTGAAGAGAACCCGATCGTTCAACATGTACTGGATTACCGCGGACTCGTTAAATTACAGAACACCTACGTGGATGCGCTACCAAATCAGGTAGAAAAAACGACCGGCCGTGTGCATACCGAATATATGCAAACTATCGCGGCTACCGGAAGGCTGAGTTCCAACAACCCGAACTTACAAAACATCCCGATTAGAACAGAACGGGGCAGACAGGTTAGAAAAGCTTTCGTTCCCAGAGATGAAAACTTCGTCCTGTTAGCCGCCGATTATTCCCAGATCGAATTGCGTATTATCGCCGCTTTAAGTGATGAAGAGAATATGATCAAGGCCTTTAAAGAAGGTGAAGATATTCATGCCTCCACCGCTGCAAAGGTTTTCAATGTGCCACTGGAAGAAGTTACTCGCGAACAAAGAAGTAACGCCAAAACGGTGAATTTTGGGATCATTTATGGTGTTTCAGCTTTTGGGTTGAGTAATCAAACTTCTCTCTCCCGTAGTGAAGCGAAAGATTTGATCGACACTTATTATAAGACTTATCCTAAACTGAGTAGTTATATTGCAGACCAGGTAGAATTTGCAAGACAGAATGGGTATGTAAGTACTGTACTGGGACGCCGACGCTATTTGAAAGATATCAATTCAAGAAACCAGGTGGTTCGTGGTGCTGCGGAAAGAAACGCTGTGAATGCACCAATTCAGGGTAGTGCAGCAGACATCATCAAACTAGCCATGATCAATATTCACAAAAAACTGAAAGCTGGAAACTATAAAACGCGTATGCTGTTACAGGTTCATGATGAACTGGTGTTCGACGCTCACAAGGAAGAACTGGAAGAGATGAAAACCATGATTCGAAAAGAAATGGAAAACGCCTACAAACTTCAGGTGCCTTTAGATGTAGAGATAGGAATTGGACAGAACTGGCTGGAAGCTCACTAGAAGACAGTAAAAATCTTTAACTAAAAAACCTCGTTAGCAATACTAACGAGGTTTTTTGACTAACACTATAAACTACTTCTTACTATTATTTAGCTCTGGTATACTCCAGCATTAAAATTCTGATTTCAGAAGCTCTCGTATTACCGGGATCATTTACATATTGATCTGATTCAATTTTGGTGACATCAAAAGCGAAAGTATCAGATCCAAGATCGATCGCTTTTTCATGTGTATAATCAGATCCATTGATACTAATGTTTAGTACCAGTTTATTATCCACAATATTCCAGGTTCCAGAATCCATTCTATCTGATAAACAGGAGAAGTCATCTCCATCTCCAGATTCAAAACTCATGCTGGCATTGTTACTTACAAACGTACCATTTGCATCAAATGTTATACTCATTGTGTTAAAACAATCAGTTTCATCCAGAAGATTTTTGCTCCCACCCGGAGTAGAGTTGAGATCTACTTCCACATCTGCCATCATTTTCGTTATATCCCAGCTACCAACCATATCTGCGGTAGTAACCGTGGTAGCGTTACTAATCTTTAATTGAGATTCCTGAGCAATATCTTCTTTACTACAACTTTGAAATAAAAATCCAGCAAAAAGGAGGCAGCAATACAATCTAACATTCATTATTCGTTTCATGATATATATTTAGGGATTACAAACATACAGAAGAATGCTAAAAATTAAGAAGTCCTTAACAGCTAAAATTGACTTTAAACGCACAAAAAAGCACTTTATCGATCTATATATCAATGAATATTTCGTTTTGAAGTCCTTTACTTACATTTCTACGGCTCTATTAAAAGAATAGACCTTTAAAATTCAAAGAATTTATCATACTGAAAACCAGCCTATTTAAGTCAGATTAAATTTTGATAGTGCTGTTTGCTATATGAATTTATAATTGTACATTTGCACCCCTGTTTTCCCGATTGAGATTCGGGTAAGTGGGATTGGAATGTTTAATAATTAGTAAAATCAATTGGTGTGGACACATTAAGTTACAAAACAGTATCGGCTAACAAAGCCACCAGAACCAAAGAATGGGTTGTGGTAGATGCTGACGGACAAAATTTAGGTCGTCTTGCTTCTAAAGTAGCATACCTACTTAGAGGAAAGCACAAGCCTAACTTCACCCCACATGTTGATTGCGGAGACAATGTAATTGTATTGAATGCGCAGGGAATCAACTTAACTGGAAAAAAATGGGACGCGAAAGAGTACATCCGTCACACAGGCTTTCCAGGTGGACAAAGAAGTCTGACAGCTACAGAATTATTCGCAAAAGGTCCTGAGAGACTTGTCGAAAAAGCAATTAAAGGAATGCTTCCAAAGAACAAACTTGGAGCAGATCTTTTCAGAAATTTAAAGGTTTATGTAGGATCTGAACATGATCATGAAGCTCAAAAACCTGAAACTATTAACTTAAACGACGTTAAGTAATGGAGGTAATTCACAAAATTGGCCGTAGAAAAACTGCTGTGGCCCGTGTATATGTTTCAGAAGGACAGGGAAACATTACCGTAAACAAGAAAGACCTTAAAGATTACTTCACAACTGGAACACTTCTTTATAAAGTGAACCAGCCAATGATGCTTACCGAAAATGAAGGAAACTTCGACGTTAAAATTAACGTTTACGGTGGAGGTATCACTGGACAGGCTGAAGCAATCCGTCTGGCACTATCCAGAGCTATGGTGGCGCTAGACCAGGAAAATCATGGCGCACTTAAGCCAGAAGGTCTTCTTACTAGAGATCCACGTATGGTAGAACGTAAGAAATACGGACAGAAGAAAGCCCGTAAGAAATTCCAGTTCTCTAAACGTTAATATTATTACCGGAATATTTTCCGGGGAGTTCATAAAAAAATTAATTTTTTGTTGTTATTCTGTTCATGCCGGGCAGAAGTTAGTTTAGCATCTAAACAGTCAGGGCCATACGATTAAGTAGCCACCTGGTTGTTGCTATCTCAACAGAACGTAAACTATTACAAAAATGGCAAACAAAGTAGAAGTAAAAGAATTACTTGATGCTGGTGTTCATTTTGGACACTTAACCAGACGTTGGAATCCAAATATGGCTCCATATATTTATATGGAACGTAACGGGATCCACATCATCAACTTATATAAAAGTGCTGCTAAAATGCAGGAAGCAGGTGATGCTCTTGCAAAGATCGCAGCAAGCGGAAGAAAGATCCTTTTCGTAGCTACAAAGAAACAAGCGAAAGAGATCGTTGCTGAGCAGGCTGAAAAGGCTAACATGCCTTATATCACTGAGCGTTGGCCTGGTGGTATGCTTACAAACTTCGTTACTATTCGTAAAGCTGTTAAGAAAATGGCTTCCATCGATAGAATGAAGAAAGATGGAACTTTCAACTCTCTTTCTAAGAAAGAACGTTTGCAAGTAGATCGTCTTAGAGCTAAGCTAGAAAAGAACTTAGGTTCAATCTCAGACATGTCAAGACTTCCAGCTGCGCTTTTCGTTGTAGATACTACACGTGAGCACATTGCGATCAAAGAAGCACAAAAACTAAACATTCCAATTTTTGCGATGGTTGATACCAACTCAGATCCACGTGAGGTTGATTATCTAATTCCATCAAATGACGATGCTTCTAAATCTATTAGCAAAGTTGTTTCTTACGTTGCAGACTCTATCGTAGAAGGTCTTTCAGAAAGAAAATCTGAGAAACCAGCTAAGAAAAAAGAAGATTCTGATGCTTCAGAAGAGAAAAAAGCAAAACCTGCTGCTCCTAAAGCAGAGAAAGCTGAAGTTCCTTCTAAAGATTCCGAAGACAAAAAGGCAATGAAAGAAGCTAAGAAAGATGTGAAGCTTGAATCTAAAAGTGAAACTTTAGACAAAGCCAAATCATCTAACGAAGAAGAATAAAATAACGTTTACATAAAATCTAAAAGTCGTTTAGCTTCTTTCTTTACAGTGAGTTTCTAAACGACTTTTTTCAATAAAAAAAACAATATTATGGCTAAGATATCCGCCGCTGAAGTAAATAAATTAAGAAAAGCTACTGGTGCAGGAATGATGGACTGCAAGAAAGCATTAGTGGAAGCTGATGGTGATTTTGACGCTGCAATCGAATTGCTTCGTAAGAAAGGTCAGAAAGTAGCTGCAAAGAGAGCCGACAGAGATTCTTCTGAAGGTGCTGCAATTGCTCAGGTAAATACTGAAAACACTAGAGGTGTTATCATCTCCCTGAACTGTGAGACAGATTTCGTTGCCAAGAATGATGATTTCATCAAGATGGCTAACGATTTCGCTGAAATTGCTCTTAACTATTCTTCTAAAGAGGAATTTCTTAAAGCTGAGTACAAAGGGATCACTGTAGAGGAAAAACTTACTGAACAAACTGGTGTTATTGGTGAGAAAATCGAAATTGGTGCTTTCAAAACTCTTGAAGCTCCTTTCGTAGGATCTTACATCCACGCGGGAAATAAGATTGCTGTTCTTACAGGTCTTTCAAAAAGCGTTGATGGAGCTGATGAAGCTGCAAAGAACGTTTCTATGCAAGCTGCAGCAATGAACCCGGTTGCTCTTAATGAAAATGGAGTTGATCAGGAAACTATCGATAAAGAGATCGAGATCGCTAAAGATACTTTGAGACAGGAAGGAAAGCCAGAAAATATGCTTGACAAGATCGCTCAGGGAAAACTTCAGCGTTTCTTCAAAGACAACACTTTGGTTCACCAGGCTTATATCAAGGAGAACAAGCAAAGCGTTGCTGAGTACGTGAAGTCTGTAGACAGCGAACTTGAAGTAGTTGCTTTCGAAAGAGTTGCTCTAGGATAATTTGTTCTGAATAATATATCAAAAGAGGTTTTATGTACTTAAAACCTCTTTTTTTGTATTTAAGTTTTTACCAGCTGAGCTGAAATAACACCGAATCTGAAGAATTTCAGCTCCATTAAAAATCACCATACATGTCTGCCAGGCCATTTAAATTCAAACATTTTACAATAGAACAGGATCGTTGTGCCATGAAAATTGGAACAGACGGTGTACTTCTTGGCGCCTGGTCTTCCCTTGCACATGATCCCGAAAGAATCCTGGATATTGGCACTGGAACAGGACTTATTGCCCTGATGATGGCTCAAAGATCTGGCGCAGAACTTGTTGATGCGCTCGAGATTGAAGAAAATGCTTATGAACAGGCTGTAGATAATTTTGAAAACAGTGATTGGGGTGACCGCTTATTCTGCTATCATGCAGCATTTGATGAGTTTGTGGAAGAGATGCAGGATGAAGAGCACTACGATCTAATTCTTTCCAACGCTCCATTTTATACTGAAGATTATAAAACAGGTGATGATCAACGTGATCAGGCTCGTTTTGCTGAAGCTTTGCCTCTCTCCGAATTATTAGAAGGTGCTTCCCTCCTGCTATCCAAAGACGGACGCTTTGATTTGATCATTCCATTTTCTGAAGAGGGTACTGCGATTAGGATCGCCCAGACTCATAAATTATATCCTGCAAGAATTACCAGAGTAAAAGGAACTGTTGAAGCACCCGTAAAAAGAAGTCTTCTGAGCTTCAGTTTTGAAGAAACTTCAGCTGAAGTTCAAGATCTTATCATTGAAATATCCAGACATAATTATACTCCGGAATACACTAATCTGGTAAAGGATTTCTACCTAAAATTATAATTGCTTCTAAGCAAAGACTTGGTTACATTTGTTAGAAACACTACACAATGAAACCAGATCTATTCCAGGCTCCTGATTATTACGATATTGACGACCTGCTATCAAGTGAACATAAAATGGTTCGCGACGCTACCCGTGAATTTGTAAAAAGAGAAGTCTCCCCAATTATAGAGGAAGCAGCACAAACTGCCACATTCCCGAAACAGATTTTAAAAGGCCTTGCTGAAATTGGCGCTTTTGGACCTTACATTCCTGAAGAATACGGCGGTGCCGGACTTGACCAGATTTCCTACGGACTTATAATGCAGGAAATTGAACGTGGAGACAGCGGAATTAGATCTACAGCTTCAGTACAGTCTTCCCTGGTGATGTACCCAATTTTCCAGTATGGAACTGAGGAACAACGGAAAAAGTATCTGCCAAAATTAGCTTCCGGAGAAATGGTAGGTTGCTTCGGGCTTACGGAACCAGATCATGGTTCTAATCCTGGAGGAATGACCACGAACTTTAAGGATAAGGGGGATCACTATCTATTAAATGGTGCCAAAATGTGGATCTCAAACTCACCATTTGCTGATATTGGCGTAGTCTGGGCTAAGAATGAAGAAGGACGTATTCATGGCCTGATCGTGGAACGTGGAATGGAAGGATTCAGTACTCCTGAAACTCATAATAAATGGTCTTTAAGAGCCAGTGCTACAGGAGAATTGATATTTGACAATGTAAAGGTGCCGAAGGAAAATTTGTTACCGAATAAATCTGGATTGGGAGCACCGCTTGGCTGCCTTGATTCAGCTAGATACGGTATCGCCTGGGGTGCTATTGGCGCCGCCATGGATTGCTACGATACTGCATTGCGTTATGCCAAAGAAAGAGAACAATTTGGAGTGCCAATTGCCGCAAAACAATTGCAACAAAAAAAGCTTGCTGAAATGATTACTGAGATCACAAAAGCACAACTCATGGCCTGGAGACTTGGAACGCTTAAAAATGAGGGCAAAGCTACCTCCGCACAGATCTCCATGGCAAAAAGAAATAATGTTGAAATGGCTATCAAAATAGCCCGGGAATCCAGACAAATTTTAGGTGGTATGGGAATTACGGGTGAATACAGCATTATGCGACATATGATGAACCTGGAAAGTGTAATTACTTATGAGGGAACTCATGACATACATTTATTAATTACAGGACTGGACATTACCGGTCATGCGGCATTCTAATTCTGTAATTATGAAAAAGATTCGTTTTCAAATTGAAATTGACTGTCCCAAAGAACAGGTTTTTTCGACTATGATCGATGAGAAACACTGTCGTAAATGGACTGCTGAATTTAATCCAACTTCCTATTACGAAGGTTCCTGGAAAGAGGGTAGCAAAAATTCTATTTCTGGGTGAAAACGAAAATGGTGAAAAAGGCGGAATGCATAGCGTTATTGACAAACTAATCCCTAACGAATTCATCAGCATTAAACACCTCGGAATGCTTGAAAAAGGTGAGGAATCCAAATTCGAAAAAGCCTTTTTTGAGAATTACCAATTTGAAGACTCCAGACAGGGAACATTATTAAAAATAGAACTAGATTGCGAAGACGAATGGGCAGATAATATGAACAATGCCTGGCCTAAAGCCCTTCAAAAACTGAAACAGATCTGCGAAGCAAATTGTTAGCAAAATAATAGATCAAAACAAGGGCAGCGTTTGCAACGTTTGCCCTTTTTATATTTATCGCAGCATTTCGATTTTAGAGGTTTCGGCTTTTTAGCCACCACTCCGTTCACCTGCAAATACTCTACAGATTTTTCAGAATAGAAAATTAGCACACCACTTAACAGCATAGTTCAAAATACAGATTTCAGCACAGGATTTAGTTAAACAAGCTGTAAAAACTGGCTAATGTTTTTATAGTATGTATGCTAGCTCTTAAATTTGCAAGAAAATTACCTTATGATGATTAAAGAGATAAACGAAAGTTTAAAACCTCTAACCAACCAGTTAATTAATCATTCACTTTACCAGAAAATAGATAGTCCTGAACATCTGCAATTGTTTATGGAACATCATGTTTTTGCCGTATGGGACTTCATGTCTTTACTAACTGCTCTTCAGGAAAAACTTACTAAAACCACCAATCCGTGGTTGCCGGTAGGAGATCCGGAGACAAGGTACCTGATCAATGAGATCGTTCTCGCCGAGGAAACCGATATCAACTTGCAGGGAGAACGCCAGAGCCATTTTGAAATGTATCTGGATGCGATGAGCGCTGCGGGTGCAAACAAGTCAAAAATCGAAGATCTTTTAATGCAGGTAACTCATGGCACTGATATTTTCCTGATCATTGCGACTAGCAAATTACCAGTAAGCATCAAACAATTCCTGAAGCATACTTTCGAAGTAGTTTATAGCCAGGAACCACATAAGATTGCTTCTGCTTTTACCTTTGGACGCGAAGGTCTGATTCCAGATATGTTTACCTCAATCATTAGCAAAGTACAGCAAAAGTTCCCTGAAGAAGATCTTAGTCTGTTCAAATACTATTTTGATCGTCATATCGAACTGGATGAAGATGAGCATGGTCCAATGGCCTTTAGAATGGTTGAACAATTGTGCGGGAATGATGATAAAAAGTGGCAGGAGGTAAAAGCTGTTGCTGAAAAGTCTTTAAAAAGCAGACTTGAATTCTGGGACGGTATCGAAGCTGAAATTGAAGAGCGTAAAGTGTTACAAACCATTTAGGTTTAGAATAAATATTAAAAAAAGCCTGAAGTTACAACTTCAGGCTTTTTTGTTATTCGGTTGTTGGAGCTATTCGAATCTCCAGTCCTTCAAGTTCATCTGTAATAGGTATCTGGCAGCTAAGTCTGCTGTTATCTTCCACATGAAATGCCTGATCCAGCATATCTTCCTCTTCGTAACTCATCTCCGGCAGCATGTGCTGGTAATTGAGCATATAACACTGGCAAGAAGCACACATCGCCATTCCACCACATATCCCAATGGTACCTTCCGGAGCTAGCTCGTAGGAACGAATAACTTCCATCAGGTTCATATTCATATCTGTTGGGGCATCGATTACATGAGCCTCGCCTTCACGGTCTATTATGGTGATCTTAACGTCAGACATTTAATTACTTCTAATTTATACTTTTTACAACTTCTCTTTTAGCTTCTTTCTTACTTCCATCAAAACCGCTAACTCCGCTAACCGTAGTATACTTCATCACATACTTCTTGTCTGGGTTAATTAGCTGGTAAGCACTCTGGCACATGATCGCAGCTTCATGGAAACCACAAAGAATAAGCTTCAATTTTCCTTTATAGGTATTCACATCACCAATGGCATAAACCCCGGGAATGTTCGTTTGATAATCATACGTATTATCAACTTTAATGGCATTTTTTTCTATTTCCAGTCCCCAGTCTCCAATTGGACCAAGTTTAGGTGAGAGTCCAAAAAGGGGAATAAAATCATCTACTTCTTTTATCTCTTCTCCTCTTGCTTCATCTTTATGCCTTATTACTACAGCATCAAGCGCATCTTTCCCCTGAAGGTCCACAACTTCAGCATCTGTGATCAGGTTTATCTTTCCAATTTTCGAAAGTTCTTCAACTTTTTCTACGGAATCTAAAGCTCCCCGGAAATCTTTTCTCCTATGTACCAGAGAAACTTCCGAAGCAATATTTGATAAAAAGATACTCCAGTCTAAAGCTGAATCTCCACCACCGGCGATCACTACCTTGCGATCGCGGTATACTTCTGGATCACGAATAATATAAGCCACTCCTTTATCTTCAAAATCCTTGATGGAAGGAATCGGCGGTTTTCTAGGCTCGAAACTACCCAGACCTCCAGCGATGACTACTACCGGAGCATGATGTTTTGTTCCTTTACTAGTAGTAACGATAAAACTTCCATCATCCTGTTTGTCTATGGTCTCTGCTCTTTCGCCCAAAGTAAATCCAGGCTCGAAAGGTTTGATCTGCTCCATAAGATTATCTACCAGGTCTCCTGCAAGTACTTCAGGGAAACCAGGAATATCATAGATTGGCTTTTTCGGGTATATTTCTGAACACTGTCCTCCAGGTTGTGGAAGAGCATCGATCAGGTGACATTTCATCTTCAAGAGTCCGGCTTCAAAAACGGCGAATAATCCTGTTGGACCTGCACCGATAATGAGCATATCAGTTTTAATCATTCTTCAGCAAAATTTTAAAGGGTAGATCGATCTATATTTACCACTTTTTCTATTTGAGGCACATATTTTTTAATCGTCATTTCCACACCACTCTTCAGGGTCATTTGATTAACAGAACAGCCAACACAAGCTCCTTCAAGCTGTACTTTTACCAAACGGTCATTTTCTTCTATAGATACCAGGGAAATGTTCCCTCCATCACTTTCAAGAAATGGACGAATCTCGGCAAGTGCCTTTTCAACATTTATTTTAACTTCTTCGCTTGTCATTTATTTTTTCTTAACCGCGCTACATCCTGCCATCGTTGTGATCTTAATAGCTTCAGTAGGTGGTAAATTTTTATTTCTGTTCACCGTTTCCTGCACCATATTTCGAGTGATCTCCTCAAAAGCGCTTTCCAACGGAGTAGCAGTCTGTAATGCTGCCGGTCTTCCAATATCTCCGGACTCTCTTAGACTTTGCAGTAACGGAATCTCTCCTAAGAATGGCACTTCCAGATCTGCTGCCAGATTTTTAGCACCTTCTTTTCCGAAGATATAGTATTTATTTTCAGGAAGTTCTTCCGGAGTGAAATAGGCCATGTTCTCAACAATTCCAAGAACCGGAACATTGATACTTTCCTGCTGGAACATCGCAACTCCTTTCTTAGCATCGGCTAAGGCTACATTCTGCGGTGTACTTACAATAACAGAACCCGTGATTGGTAATGATTGCATGATCGATAAATGAATATCTCCCGTTCCCGGAGGTAAATCGATCAACATGAAATCCAGTTCTCCCCATGCTGCATCAAAAATCATTTGATTAAGTGCCTTTGCTGCCATAGGTCCTCTCCAGACTACCGCCTGGTTTGGTTTGGTGAAAAATCCAATAGACAGGATCTTAACGCCATGATTTTCTACCGGTTTCATTTTGGATTTCCCCTCTACTGTAACAGATAATGGTCTTTCAGCTTCTACATCAAACATGATTGGAGTGGAAGGACCATAGATATCTGCATCCAGAATACCGACTTTAAATCCCATTTTTGCTAAAGTCACTGCAAGATTCGCAGTCACTGTAGACTTACCAACGCCTCCTTTTCCGGAAGCCACGGCAACAATATTTTTGATTCCAGGAATTTGTTTCCCTTTGATCTCAGGCTTCTTTTCAGCAGCTTCGATCTTGATATTTACTTTAACTTTTGCCTTCTCATAAACTTTTTCATGAATGGCTTTCATCACATCAACCTCAGCGCGCTTTTTAATATGAAGAGCCGGTGTACTTAAAACAAGATCCACCACCACTTCATCGCCAAAGGTCATTACATTTTGAACCGCACCACTCTCCACCATATTAGCGCCGTCGCCGGCTACGGAAATAGTTTCTAATGCGGATAAAATTTCTTTTCTGTTCAATTTCATAGACTGATTTTAATCAGATTTTTTACAGCTTAATTAGACTGATTCTAAACGCAAATATAAAGGTAAAAGCTAAGAATACGAAGAATTTACAAATATTAGATCGATGGCTGGATAGCAGTAATTTATGGTAATCTAATTCAGTTAAAGTTCTTTCATGGGATCCCAGAAGAGTTCTTTAAAATTGACTACCTGTAGTTCTTTCACCTCAACACCTTCGGCTTCCAGAAGTTGTTGCATGGCGTTGGTTCCAGAGAAGTGATGTTTCCCGGAAAGAATTCCATTTCTATTCACGACTCTATGCGCCGGAACATTTTTATCATGAGAATTATTCATTGCCCAGCCAACCATTCTTGCACTACGGGCCGCACCAAGAGATTTTGCAATGGCTCCGTAAGAGGTTACCCGCCCTTTAGGAATCTGGCGGCAGACTTCATAAACCCTATCAAAAAAACCTGAATTATCTTTCAAAATTAATTATTCAGAATCCTTACCAGCGCAATGACAATGAGTACTGCCATTAATGCTGCCATGAAATAGTTGGAATACTTTGCAAATGACTCTGCTTTCTTTTCGATCTTATCAAAGAGTACTACGTAGAGATACAAAGCTGTAAAACTTCCTAAACACGCAGCGATAGAGAAGGATGAATTTAAGGACCAATCATATTCCAGGCCACCGCTTAGATTCATTGCACCCGCAATTGCTACAAAATAAGGAATAGGAAATACATTCAACGCAGCGATAAACATGCCTTTATAGATACTGTTCGCATTCGCCTTGCGCTTACTTGGGTCAATTCTTTTCTTCTTCTGTGCCTGAATGAAAAAATACACTGCCAGAATACAGAAAACCACTAATCCTGCCCGCAATAACATCTTTTTTACAAAAGGATGGTCAAAAATATAACCTGCAAGCAGTACCGCAATAAGTGCCTGTATAAATACAATAATACCTGCCCCAATAGCTACATAAAGTCCATTTCTTTTACCTTTCTCCACGCAGGTCTTGGCCACGGTCATGTTTACCAAACCTGGAGGCACCACACCAATAAAGGCGGCAAAATAGGTAATAAGGAAAATCTTTGTTTCTTCCAATAATGTCTATTTAATCCGGAATTGAATATAGGTAATAGGTTTACCTTTTTCAAGGTACTGTTTTTCGTAGAAAGTTTGAATTCCGGTTACTTCTTTTGGAGAATATTCATTACTGTAAATATCGTGATGCGCATAAAGGATCTCCTGACCCTGACCATGTAATAAGCCTAAAGTATAACCATGCATAAATTCAGAATCTGTTTTTAAGTGCATGAGTCCGTCGACTTTAAGAATATTCTTGTAGCGAATTAAAAACTCTGCATTAGTCAAACGATGCTTTGTACGCTTATATTTTATCTGTGGATCTGGAAATGTGATCCAGATCTCACTAACTTCTGCGGAAGCAAATACATATTCTATAAGCTCAATCTGCGTTCTTATAAAAGCAACGTTTTCCATTCCTTCTTCGATGGCAGTTTTTGCGCCACGCCAGAAACGAGCTCCTTTTATATCCACCCCAATAAAGTTCTTATCTGGATTCTGCCTGGCCAGCTCTACGGTATACTCACCTTTTCCACAGCCGAGTTCCAGAACTATTGGATTGTTATTCTTAAAAAAATCCTTGCTCCAGTTCCCTTTTAACTCAAATTCATTGTCCGTAAGTTCTTCTCTTGACGGCTGAATTACATTTTCAAACTGCTCGTTCTCTCTGAAACGTTTAAGTTTATTCTTGCTTCCCACTTAAAATTGATATTTTGGCAAAATTAAAGAAATTAGCTTAGGAGCGGCTAAGAATAGTTTTGAATATGTCCAAGAAAAGAATTTTAGTGGCTGTGATGAATTGGGGACTGGGACATGCCACTCGTAGTATTCCTGTAATTAATGCGCTTCAAAACGAACATTACGAACCTATGGTGGCTTCAGATGGTGCCGCACTGCAATTACTGAAAAAGGAATTTCCTGAGCTTACTCATCTCGAATTACCCGGTTATAATATTCAATATGCAAAGAAAGGATGGCTTCTCAACTGGAAGATCATTGCCCAAACCAGTCATATTCGAAAGACCATCGCTGCGGAAAAAGAAAAGACCAGGCAGATTATCAAAGATTATCAAATTGAAGGAATCATTTCCGACAATCGGTTTGGGGTTTATAGCGATGATTTGAAAACAAATGTTTTTGTCACTCACCAGATCCATGTTCTAAGTGGCATCACAACCTTCCTTTCTACATTTATTAATCGCCAGCATTTGAAGAATTTTGACCAGATCTGGATTCCGGATTATGCTTCGACGGAAAGGAATTTAAGCGGAAAACTGAGTCATGTAGATGATCTGCCTGAGCAATGCACCTATATTGGTGCTTTAAGCAGATTCGAGAAGCGTGAAATAGAAATTAAATACAAACACCTGCTGCTGCTTAGCGGGCCGGAACCTCAGCGTAGCCTGCTTGAAGAAAAATTGTTAGCATGCTTCAGTAATACTAATGACAGTATATTGTTGGTACGCGGAGTAATTTCCGAAGAAGAACAGCTAAGTTCAACTAATTCAAACCTGCAGATTCGTAATTATCTCTTCGGAAGAGAATTGGAAGAGGCTATAAACAGTAGTGAGACGATCATTGCAAGATCAGGTTACACTACGCTGATGGATCTGGCAAAATTAGAAAAGAAGGCGTTCTTTATTCCAACACCCGGACAGGAAGAACAGGAATATCTGGCAAAAAGACTGGAACGGCTAGGCATTGCTCCTTTCTGTTTACAAAATCAATTCAGTTTAGAAAAACTGAAAGATATTGATAATTATACCGGCTTAAGTAATTTCGGTGATGGCCGAGTTCTCCGGGATCTCTTTGCGTTTTTCGAGAGTGAATGAAAATTCACTTCCAACTCCAAACACACTTTCCACATAGATCTTTTCTTCATGCGCTTCCAGAATGTGCTTCACTATAGAAAGCCCAAGTCCTGAACCTCCTTCTTTCCGTGAACCACTTTTATCCACACGATAGAACCTTTCAAATAAACGCGGAATATTCTCTTTGGCAATCCCTTCCCCATTATCTGTCACCCTAACAATGACCTTGTTTTTGATAAGATTCTCAATACTGATCTCTGTAGTTCCTCCATTCTTTCCATACTTGATGGAATTTACGATCAGGTTGGTAAGTACCTGCTGAATACGTTCTCGGTCTGCTCTTACTTTTATAGGTTCCTCATAATCCAGGTCGAAAGTGAGCGTAATATTCTTTTTGGCCGCCTTCATTTCCAGAAGATCAAAGGATGCCTGTATCAACTCAATAATATCAAAAGTCTCGTACTTAAGATGTAGATCACCGGTTTCCAGCTTGGTGATCATATCAAGATCTTTCACGATATAAATAAGTCGCTCTACTCCTTTATTGGCTCTGGCGAGGTATTTCTTTCGAATGACCTTATCCTTATGTGCACCATCTATTAGAGTTAGGATATAACCCTGAACAGTGAAAAGTGGTGTTTTGAGTTCATGGGAAACATTACCCATAAATTCCTTACGATAAGCTTCTCTTACTTTTAAGGTTTCGATCTCCAGCTTTTTATCCTCGGCGAATTTCTTAACCTCCCGGGTAAGACTGGACATATCTGTAGTGATCTGGTTAGGGCTTAAGGTTTTAGAATCGAGAAGTGAAACATTATCGTACACTTTCTTGATACGTCTATAAATAAACCGCTCTACTCTATACTGAATGATCAAAAAAGAGAACAGGTAGCACAGGCCTGCAAAAATAAGGAGCGCGATCCACCAGTTCTGCAAATCCAGAAAGATGAATACTGCCAGTATCGCGGTAACGAAGAGGCTGATAAATAAAGCAGTCCTTATTGCAAATCTATAAGACCTCTTAAATTGTTGCGCCATTAAACTACAAACTTGTACCCAACACCTTTGATGGTTTTGATCTTATCGTCACCAATCTTTTCACGTAGTTTTCGAATATGAACGTCTATAGTTCTTCCTCCCACTACAATATCATTACCCCATACTTTGTCAAGGATATCTTCTCTTTTAAAGACTTTCCCCGGTTTGGATGCTAACAAAGATAACAACTCAAATTCTTTTCTGGGCAGACTGCGTTCTTCACCGTTCTGTTCGATCTTATATTCGTCACGATTAATAGTGATCCCGGAAAGTTTTACAATATTGGAACCTGCCTCTTCATCACGATAGCGTCTTAACAATGCCTTTACTTTGCTAACCAAAACTTTCGGCTTGATAGGTTTGGTAATATAATCATCTGCACCCGCATCAAAACCAGCCATTTGTGAGTAATCCTCTCCCCTTGCGGTAAGGAAAGTAATGATGGCATGTTCAAGATCAGGTAACTTCCGGATTTGTTCGCAGGCTTCGATACCATCCATTTCAGGCATCATAACATCCAGAATAATAAGATGCGGTTTATGTTTTTGAGCAAGCTTAACAGCTTTCACACCATTATCTGCAGTGATCACCTGGTAACCTTCCGAAGAAAGATTATACCCTACTATTTCCAGGATATCCGGCTCATCATCTACTAGTAAAATCTGAATGTCTTTTTTCTTCATGGTGTATAACTATGGTTAAGAATGTATAAAATTAAGGATTAATTTGAATTAACATGGCGCTTAACCCATTGGTAACAATTAACTAACTCTTTAATGACGAAGGATTAAATCTGAGGTAACATCCCCGCGACTTTCTTAATGTTTATTTGCAGCGAGATTTTATAGCAAAAAACAAAATGAAAAAATTATTCTTACTCGCATTACTTTTCTTCGCAGCAAACATGCAAGCCCAGGACAGTACCAGCGGTGCAATTGGAGGTAAATTAACTGACAAGGAAATGGGTGGTGAACCTCTTCCATTTGCCAATGTTCTTCTGAAAGATTCTGCTAAGGGAACCACTTCAGATTACGACGGAATATATCTTTTAGACAAACTTCAGCCAGGAACCTATACCGTCGTATTTAGTTTTGTAGGATATGAAACTCTGGAAATTCCAGATGTAGTTGTGGAAGCTGGAAAAGTGACAGAGATCAATACAGAATTAGGATCCAGTGCAGCATCCTTAGATGAAGTAGTTATTACTACGGTTTCTAGAAGAGATTCTGAAGTTGCCTTATTAGTAGAGCAAAAAAATTCAGTAGAAATAAAGGAAAGTATAGGGGCACAGGAACTGGCAAAATTAGGAGTATCTGATGCGGCTACTGCTACTACCAAGATTTCTGGTGTAACCACCAGTGAGGCTTCCGGCGATCTTTTTGTACGTGGTCTTGGTGACCGTTACCTGTATAGTACCATGAATGGTCTTCCTATTCCTTCAGATGATGTGGAAAGAAAGAATATCGATCTGGGATTGTTTCCAACCAGAGTAATTCAGAATGTATCGATTAGCAAAGCATATTCTGCAATTAGTTCTGCAGACCAGGCTTCTGGAAATGTAGATATTTCTTCTCGTGAATTAAGAGGAAAAGATGAATTAGGAATTAGTGTGCAGGGTGGCGTGAATACGAATGCTATCGGAGAATTCAGCAATTTTAAAGTTTCTCCAAACCAGGAAGACACTTATTTTGGCGTTTACGATCAGAGCATTCCAACAGAATTTACCTTGAACAACCAGAGCTGGAATCCACAGACTTCAGTTCCAGTAAATAGAAAGGTAAGCATAACTGCCGGAAAGGAATTTGGACCGCTAAGAGCATTTGTTACTGCATCTAATTCGGTTGCTTTCGAATACAACGAAGGTCTTTTCAGAAACTACAGAACAAATGTTCTGGAAGATCAGTTCACAGATGCTGAAAACTTCAGAAAGACCGATAACAATACTTTGATGGCAGATCTTGGGTTCGAGATCAATGACAATCATCGCCTAAAAGCAACCAGTTTATTTATCAATAAAGTAACCGATGAGGTTTATGAAGCTGGCAGAAACGGTGAAGGTTTTGTCTTCGAGGAAACAAACAGAGGTGAAAACCTCAACCAGTTTATTCGTGATCAGAATATCAAACAAACCAGGCTTTGGGTAAATCAGTTACATGGTTTCCATGATTTTCTTGACGGGAAGAACGAACTGGAATGGTCAGCTGGTTACAACCTTGTAAATGCAGATGAACCGAATCGTATTCGTAATGAAGTAAACATTGGAGACAATAATTTCGTGCAATTGGCCAGAACTGGTGGTTTTCAGCAAAGGAAATCTACACAGGAGATCGATGATACTGAGTTTAACGCCAGAATCGAGAACACCTATAATTTCCTGAGCATGGATAACGAAGATTCTAAGAATGCTTCCCTTATTCTTGGTGGTAACTATAGAAATAAAGAGCGTGATTTCTTTTCACAGTTCTTTGGAGCTGAAGAAACCGACTTCAATACTGTAAATCCTCCATCTATTGATAATCTTGGAGCGATCTTTACTACAGAAAACTTCAATAACAGGTTGTTGCAATTCAATCGTCTTACCCCAGATATCTATAATGGAACGCTGGAATCTTATGGCGGTTTTGCAGTTTTCAACATTGGAAACGAACAATGGAATATTAATGCTGGAGCGAGATATCAAAAGGATCAGGTAGATGTGATCTTTGACGTGAACAACTACCCACAAAACCTTCCAAATTTCACCTTCAAGGAATACGATAACATCTATCCAAGTTTAAATATCAGGTATTCGCCAAACGAAGATTCGAATATTAGACTTGCAGCCAGCAAAACGATTTCTCTACCTGAATTTAAAGAGATCGCTCCTTTCGAATATGTTTCACAGATTGGACAGATCACTCGTGGTAACCCAAATTTAGAAGCTTCGAATAACTATAACCTGGATCTTAAATATGAAGTTTTTCCAAGTTCAGGTGAGTTACTATCTCTTACAGGTTTTTATAAAAAGATCCTTGACCCAATCAACAGAACTCAGGCACGTGGTGCTTCAGGAGTATTCTCTTATTTTAATGCTAGTGACGAAGCCAACATTTATGGTCTGGAGCTTGAAGCGAGAATGGACGTGATCGAAAATGACAATGACAATGGTCTTGATCTAAGTGTATCTGGAAATATTACCAGAATGTGGCACAGTCAGGATCTTAAAGATGTTTTTGCTGAAGATGGATCTTTTGTAAGAACCTTCAGATATAACGGGAATGATGAAATTGGACTTCAGGGAGCCTCAGACTGGATCGTAAATGCATCGGCAAACTTTAGTACAGAAACAGAAAATCCTTTCCGAGGAACTATTGTAGCAAACTACGCTTCAGATAAAATATATGCACTGGGATCGCCAGACACTCAAAACCTTGACTTTATCGACATCCAATACAATGACGAGATTATTGAAAAAGGTTTTGTAACCCTTGATTTGATCCTATCCAAAGAGTTTGGAGAAAATTTCGAAATGGAATTTAAAGGACAGAACCTGCTTAACCCTGAGATTGAAAGATATCAATCTATAAGACCACTTTCTGGAAATGCTGCGGAAGCTGAGCAAACAGTAAGATCTTATACCAGAGGTGCCGTATTGAGCCTTGGGCTTAGCTACAATTTCTAATTTATTTAACCACAAATTATATACACAACCTTTTCAATCAAAACTTAAATTATGAAAAAAACAGCAAGACACTTTTTGTTAATGAGCGCGCTTTTTGGCGGACTGCTTATCACAAGTTGTAGTAGTGATGATAATGATATTGAGATCATTAATCCTACAGATGATACTGAAACACCAAATCCAGGAACTTCAGATAACATCCTTAACGGAAGCGTTGATGAGGACATGACTCTTGATGCTAATACTTCGTATCAATTATCCGGAATTCTTTCCGTAGAAAGTGGCGTAACCCTTACAATTCCTCCTGGAACAGAGATCGTTGCAGATCCAGATCTTGATGATAGCGATGCCACCAATGTTTACATCGTTGTTCAAAAAGGTGGAGATATCGAAATTAACGGTACTGCATCTGCTCCCGTGATCATGCGTTCTTCCAATGGACAGGCTGGTAGCTGGGGAGGACTAATCATCGCAGGTAATGCTGAAACTACTGAAGGTTCTAATGCAACTGCTGAGGTTGGAGGGATCCTTTACGGTGGTAGCGATGCTGCAGATAATTCTGGTTCTATCAATTACCTCGTACTTTCTGATGCCGGTGCTCAGATCAATTCTGAATCTCAGTTCAACGGACTTTCTCTTTATGCAGTTGGTTCAGGAACTTCCATCATGAACGTTGCTCTTATTAATGGAGCAGATGATGGAGTTGAATTCTTTGGAGGTTCAGCAAATGCTACGAATCTTTATCTTGAAAATAATGAAGATGATGCCGTAGACTGGACTGAAGGTTGGAATGGAACAATCGATAACGTATATGTTCTTCATACCATTGGAAATTTCTCTACTGCGATTGAGGCAGATGGTGAAGACAAGCAACCTACCATCAATAACTTTACAGCGGTTTCTACTAAAGGTGGAACTGCATTACAGTTCAAGAAAAATTCTGGAGCAATCATCAACGGTCTTTCATTAAACGGATACGATAACTCAGTTGATATTCCAGACGATACCAGAACAGATCTGTCTAATATTCAATTAAACGGGGATGATGCAGATATCGACAATACATATTCACTAACTCCAACGGTAATGGAATCTACTTTTGACTGGATTTCTAATCGTGGTCAGGTATCTGTACTTCCAAACAATATCGATAGCGACCTAACTTTAGATGGTGATAGCGAATATGTAATTAGTGACGTGGTTTCTGTGAATGCCGGAGCAACTCTTACTATTCCTGCTGGAACAAAGATCACTGCCAGAAGTGATGCCGATACTGATG
>NZ_CAJWRQ010000022.1 GCF_913046405.1 uncultured Christiangramia sp. | reverse complement strand
TCGGTAAATTTGTAATGATTAATATAAGTACTTAGCTCCAGAAACTCTTGTTTTGTGCTATTCTTATTCTTTTGAAATGATTCTATTTTTTTGAAAAGATCGTTGGTTGCTTCCAGTGATTTTGAGCTTTTGGCAGCCAGATCCTTTTTAAATTCAGCATCTATTTTTGAAGTTTCCAGACGATATTCCCGGCGGATAAATTCAAGAAATAACGCAATCTTTTTATCTCCCAGTTCCTGAAATCGATTTTGTTCCAGGTACAAACTCGAGATAATTGCGGTATACTCATAAGATCGGTTATTTGGAGGATCTATAACCGGAATTGCTCGTTGCTTTCTTTTGCCTTCAAAGACTATATACAGGACGATGCAAAAAAGCACAGCATAATAAGCCCATTTTAAAGATCTGTTATTCAGTAGAATATATAGCGAAGAAGTGTAGAAAGATTTACCAGATTTATAATATGCATCCCAGTACACTTTTCCAGCTGGGATATAAGCCAGAAGATTACCGGTATATTTATAATTATCCTCTTTCAGCATGAAGTAATTACTAAAAACCTGCGGTGCTGTATGTAAGAAAATCGCTCCTTCTCCAAAGTCTGCTCTTATAAAATTGACCTTGGGCAACAGTTTGTCTTTGCGGGTAAATCCTAATGCTTGATGGTTTAAGGTATCAATTTCAATAAAAAAAGATTTCGTTACCTGCTTATCGAATAAGGCATCATCCTTCAGTTTTATCCTCGGATTATAAAAGTTTAAATCCTGAGCTTCAGTAAAACCATCTACATCAATTTCAGAACCTGTTTCGATCTTTAAAGTGTCTTTCAGATTCTGACTATAGTCATGTGCTGATATAAATACAGTATTTCCTTCAGCAACCCAGTTCAGTAAATGATCCAGCTCATCATCATCAAAACCAACACCTTTATTAAAAAAGAAATAGGTGCCTTTGGCCTCTTCAGAATTTAAAAATTCATAAGGCGGGATTTTGAGCATTTCCAACCTATCCCCAGAAGTTCGTTTCCAGCTTTCATAAAAAACCTTGGAGCCAAGCGGAATTTCATCATAATGTGTATAACTTGGATTCCAGTTGATCTCCTCTTTTACCGATGTTTCCAGCCAGGTTAGTACAATGACCACTAGTACGAAAAGTGCGATCGCAAACTTGTAGGTTCTATGCATCTTTGACCGGTTTTAATCCATTTTCGATCTTGCTGAATCCATTTGCGGCTATTTTATAATCTGCGGAAGAAACCTTGAAATTACCATACCAGATAAACTCATAGAACTTAGTGACCTCTGCAAATAACTGTTGTAATCGCTCTTCTGGGATCTCTTGTAAATATTCTTTATTGGTCTTCTGAAATTCGTACTGAATAAAATCATTTTCATCCAGCAATTTTAAACTTCGCAAATATTGATAACGCACAGCAAACCTGTAGTTTTCTTCTGAAACTGCTTTACTAATGAGACTGCTTAGATCTTCATTTTTTACCAGTTCCTCTTCCTCGCTAAGAATGACTTTACTTTTTCCGGGTTCTGCCAGGATCTTAGCCCCTGGATTGAGCCGGGTGAATAACCAGACAATCAAAGCCAGAACGGCGAAAATAATTACGTACGGGAAGATCCTTATAAAGAATGCCAGGATTCCGTTTGCATCATAACTTCCAAAAAGCCAGTTTATACACTGATTATACTTAAGGTTCAGCCATTTTTTAAATCGAACCCACCAGCTATCTTCCTCTGTACTCTCAATATAATTATATTCATCCTGCTTTTTATATTCTTCAATTTCAGTAGCATCGAATTCAACCGGAACAAGATCTTCAGACTTTTCCACCTGAATATCTCTCCTGAATATTGAATCCTCTTGAGCGCGTAACTCCTGAGTAAGACTCAGAAGAATAAAAAAATACAGCAGGTATAACTTCAAACTATCGGTTGTTTCCCAGGTTTTGAATTGTTTCGTATGTACCGGTAAAATTTTTCTTTTCATTTAGATGAAAGTATACAAAGGCAACCCCAATTACGGTCATACTATAAATGATATATTGTATTGCTGAAGAGATCGCGTTGATGATCACATACCCAGTTCCAAACATGTCCTGAGGTTCTGCTGCAGAAGATTCTGAAGCTACCGTAAAAGCGCGAATGAATATATAAATAAGTGCAGGCAGCTGGAAGATGAGTCCGATAACATAAATCAGCAGGTATATACAAAGAAGCGTGGCAAAGGTCATCCACCAGTTGTCTTTAACTAGCTGAAAACTCTCAGAAATACTATCAGTTACTCCATTTCTTCGGAAGACCAGGATCGCTGTAACCAGCGACAATGGAACAAATACATATATCCCAGGAATCACAAAGAACATGAACGCGGCGAATGTTATAATTCCAGTAAGTATAGATAATAGCAGGATCTTTCCGAAGTCCTGTTTCAGGCCATTTTTAACCTCCTCATCTTTTATCTGTCCATCGTTATTTATATACGACAGGATCATATGGTTCATAGTCCCGGTCATAGAGGTGAAATATGCAAGGTAAGCGATCATTAGCAGTGCCAGCGCAATGATCACGTTGGAAGCATCCAGGTTTCCATTGGTAAACAGGCTACTGCCCAGTGTAGTGTAGGTGTAAAAGGTAATTGCAGCAACCAGTAGAATGAATGAGGGGCCTACAAGTTTAAAGAATAATCGCAGTCCGGTTTTATAATTCTCTCTAATAAATTTAAAAGTAGCACTCAGGATCTCCCCAAGTTCTCGCTGTTGTTTAAAAATAATGTGGTTGTTATGCATTTCTGGTTTTGTTAGATAAAAGGATTGGGTAAATAACGTAGTAGTATATGATTAGTAGTAATGATAAGCTTATGATAATGATGGCAAGCCAGTCTGGCATTTGAGTCATCCTGGTCACAAATCCCTCCAGGAATCCGGCTATGATGAAAAACGGAACTGTACTAATTACAATTTTGAGTCCGTCCTTGATTCCCATAGTGAATGATTTCAGCCGGCTGTAAGTTCCCGGGAATAGTATACTTTTTCCAACGACCAGGCCTGCGCAGCCAGCTACGATAATAACCGAAATTTCTATCGTTCCATGGATCCAGATCGTTCTGGCAGATTCCCAGAGCAAACCCTGTTCATAAAAGAAATATTGAAAACTACCAAGCATAACTCCGTTTTGCATCATCACGAAAACAGTACCAATACCGGCGAGAACACCGAGTGAAAATGCTGTAAGAGCGACCCTAATATTATTGATGGTGATCCCCAGGAACATATTTGTTTCTGAAGCCTGTTTATAAACAGCCATTGGATCTTTGTTCGCAATATTTTCAAGCGTCATGTTCACATAAGCATCGCCTAGAATAGATCTTAGAAATGAACCATCTGTAGCCGCACTATAAGCACCAACCAGGCTAAAACCTGCAAATATTAGAAAGCTCCATAAAAGTTGCTTTTGGTGCTTATGAAATTCCCGCGGGAATTCTTTAGTAAAGAACGTTAAGAACCTGCTTTTAGATTCTTTTTTCGCTCTATAGATCTTCTGGTGGGCAGTAGTTGCTAATCCGTTTAAGTATTGAACGGTATTTGAGCCAGGATAAAAGGTTGAAGCGTAACTTAGGTCATCGCTAAGTTCTACGTAAAGATTGGATAGTTGATCTGGATTCAGCGATTTATATTTCTGAAGCAGACTTTCATACTTGACCCATTTATCTTTATTTTGCCTTACAAAAGCTGCCTCGCGCATTCTTAAATTTAATTGAACCAAAGTAACATATTTAATGGATAATTTTCAAATCGAAACTGCCCAAAATATCAATATTCAGCACAATATTGCGGGAGTGGGAGAGAGGATCCTTGCTTTTTTTATCGATCTCGCTATTATCGTGATCTACATGATCCTTTCTGGTCTGATCATCGCAGGGGCGACCAATGGAGCAGGAGACCAGTGGATGTATTATACAGTTCTTGGGCTTCCCACCATGTTGTATTATTTGCTATGGGAAACTTTCTGGAACGGGCAAACTCCAGGAAAGGCAATCCTAGATATTCGCGTGGTACGTAAGGATGGTAGTCGGCCAACATTTTCTAATTATCTAACCCGCTGGTTACTTCGATTGATCGATATTTCGGCGAGTAGCGGTGCTGTTGCGGTAGTAACAATCCTTTTTACAGGCAAAGGGCAGCGACTTGGAGATCTTGCAGCGGGTACAACGGTTATTACTGAAAAAAAGAAATTTGGTATAGAGCATACGCTCGGTGCTAGTTTTTCTGAAGATTATACTCCTAAATATCCACAGGTGACGGTGCTAACAGATCAAGATGTGCAGGAAATAAAAAATTTATACCAGACTGCTAAAACTGAAGGGCATCACCATATCATCCTGAACCTCAGTCAAAAAGTAGCTGAATTACTGGATGTAAAATTTGAAGAAAGACCTATGGAGTTTCTGGATAGAGTGGTGACCGATTATAATTATTACACTAGCCAGTAATTAGTTCAGTACTTCTATATCCATTTCAACATTATCGACAGGCCATTCAGATTCTCCAGTTTTAACCTGGGAGATCTTTTCAGCTATCTCCATACCTCTTATTACACGACCAAAAACCGTATGATCATTGTTTAGATGCGGAGTTCCATTTTTATCCATAACAATAAAAAATTCAAAAGGAGAAGAGGCTTTACTAACGTTCTGCTCGGCATACTTTGCAGCAGAGAATGCTCCGTAACTATGTTGATGTCCTGCTTCGTACTCGCTCGGGATCAAATAACTTCCCACGTCACCTCGATTATCTGCAGTGATCTGGTTGTCTGCATTGCCACCCTGTATCACGAAACCCGGTGCAACCCTATGGAAAAATGTATTATCAAAATAGTCATTTTTTGCAAGCATGATAAAGTTTGCCCGGTGCAGCGGAGTATCCCGGTATAACTGAACATCGATATTCCCAAATTTTGTTTTGATTCTTATCCTGGTTTCAGGATGCTCATTACCATATTTGCGTAAAGTAGGCATCAATTCTTCTTGAGCTATAGGATACATGTCATTCTTCTCGAATTCAGTTTTAATATTTGCGCGTTTAATCTCTGCTTTTCGAACCTTTAAAATACTATCTCTGGCCTGCTGTGTAGAGTCTTTCTTTCTTTGAAGTTTAAGCTCTTCTGCAGTAGGTTTAGCCGACTTTTCTGAGGAACTTTGCTTATCTTCACAACTTGCGAAAAAGAGAACTGAAAAAATTGTTAGTAAAAGAGACTTTCTAAACATGGAATTCAAAGATTTTAAAAACAGGATTTCAAAGTTAAAAAAAATGCCGTTGCCGGGAGAGGAGGCGCACCGAAAACTGACTCCAATGATGCGAATTAAGGAATTGGAGGAGCTGGATATGGAGCAGCTAAAACCTCAGGAAGCTGGAGTGATGGCATTATTCTATCCAGATATGCAGCAAAAAACACGAATGGTATTAATCCTTAGAAAAACCTATAAGGGAGTGCACTCCAATCAGGTAGGATTTCCAGGTGGTCGGGTAGAACCTGAAGATAGAAATATGGAACATACCGCTTTAAGAGAAACTGAAGAAGAAGTGGGAATTCCACAAGATTCAGTAGAAGTCATCGCTAAATTGTCCAGGTTATATATTCCGCCGTCCAATTTCTGGGTTTATCCATTTATAGGCATGCTGGATCATACCCCAGAACTTATTCCGCAGGAATCTGAAGTAGAAGAAATTATGGAGGTACTTGTGAGTGAATTTCTGGATGATAATAATCTAATAAACGAAACGCTGAGTACTTCTTATGCCACTGAAATTGAAGTGCCAGCTTATAAACTGAACAATAAAGTTGTGTGGGGAGCTACTGGAATGATGCTCGCTGAAGTTCGGGAAATGCTGCTTAGAATTTAATTTGAGAGATATTACTATATTTGCCCGGTTTTGTTAAGGAAATCTAAAAATTTCAATAGGATAAACTAAGTAGCATGGGGTTGTTTAAGAAAAATCCGTTTGGACATTATCAGTTCTTGAAGAAGTGGCTTATTCGCATATTTGGTGTTTTAACTCACAGGCGCTATCGTGGATATAATGAATTACAGATAGAAGGCTCTGAGATCATTAAGAACCTACCAGATACCAATGTGCTTTTTGTTTCTAACCATCAAACATATTTCGCTGATGTTACGGCGATGTTTCACGTATTCAACGCAAGTTTAAGCGGGCGGGTAGATAGCATTAAGAATGTAGGGTATATCTGGCAGCCTAAAATGAATATATATTATGTTGCTGCTAAGGAAACCATGCGGGCGGGACTTCTCGCTAGAATTATGGCTTATGCCGGAGCGATTACTGTGGAACGAACATGGAGAGCAAAAGGGCAGGAGGTAAAAAGAGATGTCAATCCCAACGACACTCAGAACATTGGTACGGCACTCGATGATGGATGGGTGATCACATTCCCTCAGGGAACTACGAAACCTTTTAAACCTATCCGGAAGGGAACGGCTCATATTATTAAAAATCATAAGCCTATCGTGATTCCAATTGTGATTGATGGCTTCCGAAGATCATTTGATAAAAAAGGACTTAGAATCAAAAAACGAGGGATACTTCAAACATTTCAGATCAAGGAACCTCTTGAATTTGATTACGAGAATGATAGTATTGAAGACATTGTAAAGAAACTGGAATATGCAATTGAGCAACATCCTTCCTTCCTTAAAGTAATTCCTTCAGAAGAAATACAGGCGATGGAAGACCTGAACGAACAAAGACGTTTCGGATATTAATAAAAAAAGCCGGAATTCATTCCGGCTTTTACTTTTACATTTCTAACTTTTTCAATTCCTTATAATTTCGGTGCAATCTTCGAAGCAGGATTCCGTACACCAGCGTGTAGATCAACCAGATCACTCCGAGTATGACTGCAAGTAGGAGTAAAATCCCTCCAATAAATAGTACCCAATTCTTCCAATCGAAAGCCATATCTGGATCTGCAATTTCTGGGGTCATTGCATGAGTTCTAAAAACAATTATAATGGAAAATATAAAAACAAAAGCACTGGAAATTAGTATGAAGCCTATATAATATTTTACGGTTTTCCTAACTTTTAAAATGGTCTTCATTAAAACTGCAGCACTATCTGTAGCATTGATCGCGCGGTAATTTTTATAGAATTTATAGATAAAATAAAATGTGATTAGGTAAGAGACCACATATGTTATAATTGAGAATAATGTAAGATTATATTTTTCCAGTTTAGCCCAGTATTCATCATCTGTGATAAAAATATTCAGACCAGCACCCAGTCCGAATTCGATAATACTTATAAAGAATATCCACTTCACGATCGAAGAAGAACGCTTCCAGATAAGCTTATATATCTCGTCGTAGGACAGCTGGGGAATAGACTTCTCCTGCTTCTTCCAATCCTTTTTTAATAGATCTAAATTATCCATACGCTATCAAGGATTTATAATGTTTTGTAATTTCGTTTTCACTCTATTCATTTTTACACGTGCATTAACTTCGGTGATCCCAAGAGTTTCAGAGATCTCGGCATAATTTTTATCTTCAAGATATAGAAAGACTAGTGCCTTGTCGATATCGTTCAATTGTTTGATTGCATCATACATTAGTTTCAAATGTTGTTCCGCAGTATCATCATAAGCTTCCGTTTTTATTTTAAAGTGTACGCTATCATAATCCTGGGTTCGTATACTTTTCTTCTTTTTTCGGTAAAGCGTGATCGCCGTATTTAAAGCAACCCTGTACATCCAGGTACTAAACTTTGAATCTCCCCTAAACTTGGGGTAAGCTTTCCATAACTGTATCGTAATTTCCTGAAAAAGATCATTGTGTGATTCCTGATCATTGGTATAGATACGGCAGATTTTGTGTGCAATGTTCTGGTTTTGCTCCAGGTTTGTTACAAACTGATGTTCTAGGTCTTTGTTCACGAATCTTCTTGGTTAGCACTAATAGGTAGATAAAAAGCCTGTAGCGTTACAAAAATCTTTAATTTATAGTTAATCCATCTTTCTTTGCTTCTAAGAATCTTAAATTTGAATAAAACCAACCGAAAATGATTATTCCAAAGTCTGATTTACCTAGAGTTGTAGTAGTTGGCGGTGGCTTCGCCGGGCTGGCACTGGCAAGAAATTTATTGAAGCAGGACGTGCAAATGGTCTTGCTGGATCGCCATAATTACCACACTTTTCAGCCATTGCTATACCAGGTTTCCACTTCGGGACTGGAACCAGATTCGATTGCTTATCCATTAAGAAAAATTACGCGTTCCAGTGATCGATGTTTTTTCAGACTTACGGAGGTAAAATCAATTTCTGCGCAAAAAAATACCGTTCATACCAGTATTGGTGATATTATCTACGATTATCTGGTCATTGCGACCGGTTCAAAAACTAACTTCTTCGGAAATGATAGTATTGAAGAACATGGAATGTGGATGAAAACTGTTCCACAGGCCCTGAATATTCGTAGTCTTATCCTGGAAAACCTGGAACAGGCTACCATCACAGATGATCCTGAAAAACGAAAATCATTACTGAACTTTGTTCTAGCAGGAGCAGGACCTACTGGTGTGGAACTTGCCGGTGCGATTGCAGAACTTCGAAATCATATAGTACCCAAAGATTATCCCGATCTGGATCCAAATGAAATGAACATTCATCTTCTGGAAGGTATGGGACGCGTATTACCTCCTATGAGTGAACATGCTTCTGAAAAGGCTCAGGAAATGCTGGAAGAACTTGGTGTGAAAGTACACCTGAATACGATGGTTGAAAACTATGACGGTCATTTGGTAACAACCAATACTGAACTCGCACTTAAAACGGAAACTTTTATCTGGTCTGCCGGGGTTACCGGAGCACCTGTAGAAGGTTTGAATGCTTCAGCCATGGTCGAAAAAGCGAACCGTTATGAGGTAAATGCCTTTAACCAAATCAATGGTTATGAGAATATCTTCGCCATTGGTGATATCGCTTTAATGGCTACCGAAGACTTCCCGAGAGGTCATCCTATGGTGGCTCAACCTGCTATACAGCAAGGGAAACATCTAGCTAAAAACATAAAAAGATTGATCAAAGGAGAGCCTCTGGAAGCTTTCGATTATTTTGATAAAGGAACTATGGCCACCGTTGGTAGAAACAGGGCAGTAGTAGACCTGCACAAGTGGAAATTTTCAGGTTTCTTTGCCTGGTTTGTATGGATGTTCGTGCACTTGTGGTTTCTGGTGGGCTTTCGTAACCGCGCGGTTACATTCTTTAATTGGCTATATAACTACGTGAATTTCGACAAGGCTGCGAGATTGATCATAAGACCTTTTAAGGGTCATGAAGAACGAATGTCAATGGATAAGGATAAAGCATAAAAAAAAAGGCCGTCTTATGACGGCTTTTTTTTATTTATCTTCTTTCTTTGATCTCCTTATTATAATCTGAGGCCAAAGAAGTTTTTTGATTATCGGTAAGTACTTTTCCAGCCAACTGAAATACTTCCTGCTCTTCCTCATCGAGATGGTGGATCAATTGATGTTCCAGATCTTTGGCAATCTTCAGCCAGTTAGAAGCGTCCATTTCGGTATCTTCAAGTTGTTCCACTAATTCATCCATTTCATGATGCTCTGCAACACTATGTCTCGCCTTTTCCTGGGTCATGTCCTTTTCCATTAGCGGAATATAAAAATGACGCTCTTCAGCATCTTCATGAATTTTTAATTCATGTTTTAGATCTTCAAAGATCTTTTTTCTTTCTTCAGTTTTTCCTTCGGTTTTTATAAGCTTGTCGATCAGGTCACGCTGTATTTCGTGCTCCTGTCTTAATGCTTCAAAAATTGTCATGTGTTTGAATTTTATGATTTGTTTCCAAGATATTCATTTTTATGTTAAAGATTTTCTAATTTACCGAATACATTGGGTATGCAACTAACAGTTCAGCTAGAAGAAATGACAGTTCAGTTACAAAACTTTCAGGAAAAGACAGAAAGAGTACATCTTTGATATAGAATTACACAAATGAAGAACTTATTAAAAATATTAAAGATCAGTGTTATTGTGAGTTTAGTCATAGCTCTACTGGATGCTACATTTAATGGATTTAGCTTTGAAGCACTTGCCGACTGGGAGAACCTGGCCATGTATTTCTTCTATTCATTTGTTCTTACTTCAATTAATGTACTTTACTTCTATTACTTTAATAAAAAGGTAGGTTGGAAAGACGCCGGACTCAAAAGGGCTTTTATAGCTTCTTCCGGTTCGATTATATTGACCTTACTGGGATATTTTCTATGCAGACTAATTGATAAAACAGTTTTTGGAAAACAGCCAATACCGGAGTTTCTCGAGAATGAAAGTCTGAGCTATTATTTCTTTCCGCTACTATTTACCACGATCGTTACCCTGGTTTTTCATCTTATTTATTTTTATAAAGCACTTCAGGAGAAGAGAGTAAAGGAGCAAAAGATCATTGCAGGAACAGCTTCAGCTAAATTTGATGCACTAAAGAATCAATTAGATCCACATTTTCTCTTTAATAGTCTGAATGTGCTTGCTTCCCTAATAGATGAAAACCCATACCAGGCACAACGTTTTACTACCTCACTATCCAAAGTCTACCGTTATGTTCTGGAACAGAAGGATAAAGATCTGGTGCCACTTTCAGAAGAACTGAAATTTGCCAAGACCTATATGAAATTGCTAGAAATGCGTTTTGAAGACAGTATCTTCTTTGAATTTCCAGAGCAATTATCTTCAGAAGAAGCAAAAGTTGTCCCATTATCATTACAGCTATTGCTCGAGAATACCATCAAACATAACGTGGTAAGCGACAGCAGGCCTTTACATATTAAAATCATTGAGGAAAATGGTTACCTGGTTGTACAGAACAACTTTCAGAAAAAAGAAGTTCTGGGCGATCGTAAAGGCGTAGGGCTTCAGAATATCGTGAACCGCTACGATGTGGTGACCGAACGTAAAGTTTTAATCGAACAAAATGAGGATCACTTCAAAGTGAAACTTCCAATATTAACTAAACAAATATCAATAATGGAATCGACCACTATTAACGAACAAAATGCTTATTTCAAGGCAAAACAGAGAGTAAAGGAGATCAAGGAGTTTTATGGAAACCTTATATCTTACTGCGTAGTAATACCTTTTCTAATATTTATAAATTACTTTACCTACTGGGGTTTCCAGTGGTTCTGGTTTCCGTTATTTGGATGGGGAATTGGATTGGCCATTCACGGTTTTTCAGTATTTGGATATGGATCTGACTGGGAAGAGCGTAAGATCAGGGAATTAATGGAAAAGGATCAACAACAAAATAAAAGCTGGAACTAATGGAAATCGATTATAGAAAAGATATGCGCTACAAGCAGGCGCAGAAAAGGATCAAGGATATCAAAGGTTTTTACGTTCACCTTATAGTATATATATTCGTTAATATAGCCATTTTTGTGGTAAGTACACGCCAGACAGGCTTAGAAGAGGGGCTAACGAGGTGGCAGAACTATTCTACATTGTTCTTTTGGGGGATAGGTTTGTTCGCTCATTGGGCGAGCGTTTTTGGACCGAACTTTATCTTCGGAAAATCATGGGAAGAGCGTAAGATCAAAGAGATTATGGAAAAAGATAAAAAGCAACTTTGGAAATAAACCAGGACTGTGACGAAAGTAGTAATTATTGAAGACGAAAAACCTGCCGCAAGACGCTTGCAGAGAATGCTGACTAATCTCGGAATGACTACGGAAGTGATGCTACATTCGGTTAGTGATGCTGTTAAGTGGTTCCAGAATAATCCGGATCCTGAGCTTATATTTCTGGACATCCAGTTAAGCGACGGACTCTCCTTTGAGATCTTTGAACAGGTTTCTCCGAAAAGTGCCATTATCTTCACGACGGCCTACGATGAATATGCTTTGAAAGCCTTCAAATTAAATAGTATCGATTACCTGCTGAAGCCAATTGACGACGAGGAACTGGAAGCCGCAATCACAAAATTTGAAAGTACGAGAAAGAAGGAAGGACTAGATCTCCAGGAAATTAGGAGCATGCTTACAGGACAATCTTCTTTGAAAACTTATAAATCCCGATTTACAGCTCAGGTTGGCCAGCATTTAAAACTGGTTGAAGCCAGCGATATCGCCTGCTTTTATTCTGAAAACAAAGCAACCTATATACATTGTTATTCCGGGAGAAATTATCCGGTTGATATTCCGCTAGAACAATTGGAGGATGAGTTAGATCCCGAAAAATTCTACCGCGTGAATCGAAAATGTATCCTTAATATCAAAGCGATCAAAGACATACTAACCTATTCCAATTCAAGACTTGAAGTGAAGATCGAAAACTTTACTGAATTCCAGATCATAGTAAGTCGGGAACGAGTTAAAGACTTCAAATTATGGCTAAACAATTGATGTTGAAATGTTAAAGTTGATTATTTTAAAACCGTAGGGAAGAAGCTTCCGTATATCTTGATATATAAACTCGGTTTGTTTGAATAATTTTTGGTCGAATTATGTCGATTTGAGTTTTTGATTTTTTTGGTTGGTTAGATGTTAGGAGTGAGGACCCTCGGAAATCCTTCTAACGTTTACAAAGTAAGCCCCACGCATTCGCGTGGGGCTTATTAATTTATTTAAGGTGTAGTTTGCTTTTATTGATCTAGAAAAACAAAACCCTGCGTTATAACGCAGGGTTCTTAAAATCTATCGGAGTTGTTTTATTTGTTAGGGAGCAGATACTGCACCAAGTACATAGAGTTGTTCCATGGTTGGTGATTCACTACCACCTTCAGGCTCCAGTGTAATACCGAATGCTTCAGACTGGTTTGCATTCTCAAGCTCGAATATTTTGTTGTCGTCTACTGCGTAAGAATCCAGAAGACCTATACTCGTTGGTGTTAAAGGATCCATTTTCAGAGACCATACCTGGTAGACCTTTCCTCTTGGAGGTTCAGGTAATTCCTTTGCATCAATGTATGCTTTATTATCTTCCTTGTTCCAGTAAACCGCTGCATATGCTTCAGGAGCTACTTTCTGACCTAGCAGACTTACCCTTGAAACGTTCTTACTTCTAAGAATGGCAAGGAGATCTTCGCTTTTTTCTGCGTCTTCACGAATATCAACAATTTGCTGTTCCATTCTCGCGCTGCGTACTTTTTCAGAATTTAGTTGCTCTCTTAGATCGTTGTTATCTCCGAAAAGGAAGAATAAACCAACTAATAGCAAGATACTGGCTGCCCAGCCAATATAAGATACCCACGGTGTTCTACTTTCAGTTTCCATGGTAACTACTTCACGATCACCTTTTCCAGAGAGCTTGGTTTTTATACTGGCTAGCAAGGCTTCTGGATTGTAAGGAGCAGTCGCTGCAGAGAGTTTAAGCAATGCAGCCTCAATCTCTTCAACTTCCTTTTCAACTTCAGGATGTTCCTTAAGTATTGCAGACACTTCCCTGCTTTCAGTTTCGGTTAAAGCTCCATAAACGTAAAGCTCTAAAATTCCTGATTCTATGTATTCTTTGATATCCATTCTTATTCAGCTAACATATTCCGAAGTGAATTGATACACGCTCTGTTTCGGGTTTTAACCGTGCCCAGTGGCATATCCAGCTCTTCCGCTGTTTCCTTCTGTGTAAATCCTTTAAAGAACAGCAGATCTATCAATTTTTTGCAAACAGGCTTTAGAACATCAATATATTTCTGAATTCCAATTGCATCTGCCTGAGCAGAGAAGTTAGATTTGCTTTCCAGAATATCTACGAAATTATCTGCTGTCAGGTTTTTCTGGCTGTTCTTGTGTCTCTTGGAGCGAAGCTGATCTATAGAAGCGTTCCGGGCAATATTTAAAATCCAGGTAAAAAACCTTCCTTTGCTCGAGTTGTAAGATGAAGCGTTATTCCAGATCTTTAAAAAGACATCCTGTAATATTTCCTCTGCTATATCCTGATCATTCACTATACTGAATATAATACCGTAAACACTTTCAGAATAAAGCTCGTAGATTCTTTCAAAAGCTCTTTGGTTACCATTCTGAAGTTCAAGGATTAAACCGTCTTGCTGCATAAGTAGTATTTATAAAAAATAAATATAGTTCATAATATGGTATAAAAAAAGCGGCTAAATAGCCGCTTTCAAATAATATTTAATGCTTGTTACATTTCAATAACTCCACAACCAACTCTGGTTCCGGCAGCTCCTGAAGGTTGAGATGTATAATCATCTACACCATCATGAACGATCACTGCTTTTCCAGCAAGATCTTTATTTTTGTCGCCACAATCAAGACACCACTCATCGGTTGTAAGATTAACGGTTCCGTTTCCATTTTCATCAACTTCGAAGTTTCCGATATCACCTTTATGGAAACCTTCTGAATCATCCCATTTACCATGGTCTTCACCAGTTGGGTTCCAGTGTCCACCGGCAGATTTACCATCTGCTGCAGAACAGTCTCCTTTTTCATGAATGTGGATAGCGTGAGTTCCTTCAGTAAGACCACTAATTATCGCAGTCATAGAAACTTCACCATCTTCCTGGGTGAATACTACATTACCACTAAGGTCTGAATTGCTAACAGATTGCAAAGTGACTTTTGCTTTCTTCTTTTCTTCATTTTTCTGGCTGTCCATTTCTGAAGACATTTCGGTCTCATTCTGGTCATCCATTTCTTTTTCTTTCTTGTCGTCTTTACATCCTGTGAAAACTAATCCTGCGCAAAGAACTAGAGATAAACTAATACGTTTCATACTGTATCGATTGGTTAAAATTCGGTTTACAGGTCTAAATTAGTCCTAATGTAATGTGCTGCCAAAAGTTTAAGGAGAGCTTAACAATAGAACCATAACCGCTTAATCACGTAATTTTGAATTTATTTTCCCGGTAGAGGATAAGGTTTTATGGACCGGGCATTTATCCGCAATCTGCATGACACGTTCCAGTTGCTTTTCATCAAGATCACCTTTGATCGAGATCTCTCTTTCGAAAGTATCAATTTTAGCACCGGCATCTTCGCAATTTTCGCAGTCATCAGCATGCTTTTTCGAATAACTTACATGTGTTTCTACATTCTGAATGCTCCAGTTCTTCCGGCGGGCATACATTTGAATGGTCATGGAAGTACAGGCGGCAAGTCCCGCCGAAACCAACTCGTAAGGAGTAGGACCAAGATCTGCACCACCAACTTTAGCAGGTTCATCTGCTATAAAACTATGATTTCCCGTTCTAATCTGGGTAGTGTAGCCATGTTCACCAAGGTTAGCGACCACCTCATGATCTGTACTTAGTTCTTCCTTTTCTTCGGAATCTATATAACGTGCAGCCCAGGTAGCAATGAGATTTCCTGTATATAAGGAGTCACTCCTATCACTCAGCATATGGTCTGCTCCGTCAAGGCTCACAAAGCTTTTTGGATGCCACGCAGATCTATACAGATCTTCAGCATGATCTATGGAAACAATATTATCTTGGGGTGAATGTAGTATCAATAGAGCTTTTCTAATTTCCTGAAGCGCTGTAGCATTCTCATTGTCATCCAGGTCTTTTACAAATTGTTGTTTGATCCTGAATTCTCTACCGCCAATATTCACTTCGGCATAGCCCTGTTTTTCGATCTCTTTCATATTGGATTTGAAATGGGATTTTACGTGGGTAAGATTGGAAGGTGCATTTATAGTGACCATACAACGAATACTTTCAAGTTGTTTTGAGGCAAATAAGGCTGCTGCTCCTCCCAGGGAATGTCCAATCATGATGCTGGGAGCATGGAAATTTTCCTCCAGGTACTTAGCTGCAGAAATAAGATCTTCTACATTTCCTGAAAAGTTGGTGTCTTCAAAGTCTCCTTCACTATCTCCCAGGCCCGTAAAATCGAATCTAAGAACTCCGTAACCATGTGATGCCAGCGTCCGGCTAATGTTCGTAGGAGCGTGAAAATTTTTGTTACAGGTAAAACAGTGGGCAAAGATCGCGAAATTTGTAGGGGTTTCATTAAGTGGTAATTCCAGAACGCCCTTCAGTTCTTTACCGTCTGCATTTTTAAAGCTTATATCTTTCTTGTTCATGTATCAATTTTATTTTTTTAAGATACTTTATTTTACAGAGTATGGGGTATAAAAAAAGCTGCATCACGCAGCTTTAATTATTATTTAGCAGAATTTTATAATTCCTTAATCTTTATGTTACGATACCAAACTTTATCATCATGGTCCTGTAAAGCAATATGGCCGCTACGATTAGCTCCGAAACCTTCCCATTCACCAAACTTTGAGTTCTTCACCATTTCTTCCCATTCTTCTCCATGTACAGGAAATTCAGTAACACGAGTTCCATTTAGTTCTACCCATCCTTTATTCTCCTCGTGGTTAATATAAATGGTTTCTTTATTCCATTCTCCGGCTGGATTGGTCGCATCCTCGCTTGGAGGAACCATATCGTAAAGGGCTCCTGCAGTTCGGTTTGGACCATTTTTAGCGTCTGGGTGTTTTTGATTGTCAAGTACCTGTATTTCTGGTCCGGTTAAATAAGGCTCAGCATATTTTTCATCTTCCTGAACTGCCCACATCACACCGCTATTTCCACCTTCGGAAATTTTCCATTCAAAACTCATTTCAAAGTTTTCGAATTCCTCTTCAGTAATAAGATTTTCAGAAGATTCTCTTTCTTCAGCTGAAGGTGCAAAAGCGATCACACCATCTTCAACTTTCCATTGGGAAGAGATGCTGTCCTTATTATACGCTTTCCAACCCTGAAGATCTTCACCGTTAAATAATTTCTGCCATTCATGCTCTTCTTCCTGCATGGCAACTGACTCCTGAGTGTCCATGTTCTCAGCTTCGGTTTCTTTATTTTCGTTCTTACACGCAGTAAGCGCTAATATTGAACAACCAATAATTGCTAATCTTTTCATTTTAATATGTTTAAATTCCTAAAATATTCCTCAGTTTATTTTCATCGATTTCTGAACCTGCAAAATCATCGAAACGCTTTTGAGTTGCTTCAATAATGTGCTTCTGAATGAATGGAGCACCTTCTCTGGCACCCTGTTCAGGGCTTTTGATACAGCATTCCCATTCCAGCACTGCCCATACGTCACAACCGTATTCGGTTAGTTTAGAAAAAGCATTTTTAAAATCTACCTGACCATCACCTGGATGTCTGTATCTACCAGCCCTATCTTTCCAGTCCCCATAGCCACCAAACATTCCTTTTTTACCTGTAGGTTTGAATTCAGCATCTTTAACATGGAACATTTTTATAAACTCATGATAGTGATCAATGTACTCCAAGTAATCGAGTTGCTGTAATACAAAGTGGCTTGGGTCATATAGAATATTTACTCGCTTGTGATTATTGGTAGCCTCCAGAAAACGTTCAAAGGTTACCCCATCATGCAGGTCCTCTCCAGGATGTATTTCATAGCAAACGTCAACTCCCTGTTCATCAAAAGTATTCAGGATTGGCATCCATCTGTCTGCAAGTTCTTTAAAACCCATTTCCACAAGTCCTTCAGGTCGCTGAGGCCATGGGTGAAAGGTGTGCCATAACAAAGTACCACTAAAGGTTCCATGAACATCAATTCCTAAATTTCTGCTAGCCTTAGCCGCATACTTTAGCTGATTTACCGCCCATTCGGTTCTTGCTTTAGGATTATTCTTATAATCATCTGGAGCAAAGTTATCGAACATTAGGTCATAAGCTGGATGTACAGCTACCAGCTGTCCCTGCAGGTGTGTGCTTAGTTCTGTGATCTCAAGTCCGTAAGACCCTACAGTTCCTGCCAGCTCTTCGCAATACGTTTTACTTTCAGCAGCCTTTTTAAGATCAATGAGCCTGGTTTCCCAGGTTGGGATCTGAATTCCTTTATAGCCTAAGTCTGAAGCCCATTTACATAATCCTTCCAGGGAATTGAAAGGCGCATGATCATCCATAAACTGAGCCAGAAAAACTGCCGGTCCTTTTATTGTCTTCATCATATTATTCTTCTTCCATGCTTACCCAAACGTTGCCCTGTTTGTGGGAAGCTACTGTTTGTTCTATAAAATGCATTCCTCTATAGCCATCATGCAATTTTGGATATGCACCTTGAAATTTGCTCTTATCTTTTATTGCCTGCGCAACTCCATAATAGATATTCCCCATAGAATCAAAAATCCCTTCAGGATGTCCTGCAGGAAGTTTAGTTCCCTCAAGAGAGAAGTCACTATTGTAAGCATGACCTGGTTTAAGGACTTGAAGTGGTTGATCCTCCTTCAGCAAATAGAGATAATTTGGATTTTCCTGTTCCCATTTTAAACCGCCTTTATCTCCATATATCTTGACTGAAAAATTATTTTCTTCACCTGTCGCGATCTGGCTCGCCCGCAGAACCCCTTTGATCTTTTCAGAAAAGCGTAAAAGAACGGTTCCATCAATATCCATAGGATTATCTTCATACAGATAATTAAGGTCTGATAGGATATTTTTCACCTGCATTCCGGTAACGTACTCTGCCATATTGAATGCATGCGTTCCAATATCACCAACGCAACAGCTAATTCCAGACTTTTCAGGATCGAGTCTCCATGTGGACGCACGTTTCTCCTTATCATGAATTAACGGATTGATCCATCCCTGGTAGTATTGTACATCTACTTTCTGAATTTCACCTATTTCACCATTTGCGATCATGGTCTTCATTTGCCTGATCATAGGATATCCAGTGTAGGTGTAAGTTACCGCGAAAATCTTGTTATTTTTCTTCTGAAGTTCATTCAGGATCTTCGCTTCTTCGAAAGTAGTGGTCAATGGTTTTTCACAAATTACATTATATCCATTTTCGAGCAATTGTTTTGCCATTGGAAAATGCAGAAAATTTGGAGTGAGTACTGAAACTACCTGCATTCTATCTTCTTCTGAAAGCTTTGCTTCTTCATCTACAAGGTGATCTAGATCACGATAGACTCTTGATGGATCAAGCTGAAGTTTTTCGCCAAAATCAAGACTTTTTTGATGATTAGTATCAAATACACCACCTACAATTTCAAACTGGTCGAACATATTTGCCGCAACTCTGTGCAGAATTCCTATCAAAGAATCTTCACCGCCGCCTAATATTCCGAGTTTGATCTTACTCATAATTCAATGTTTAAATTTCAATATCTTTTTTGTCGATCTTTTCGTTCCTGAAAAATAAGGCAAAAAGAAGCAGGACTCCAAATGCAAATGCCGCAGGATATACCCAAATAGTTTCCCATTCATGCATTTTATCTCCGGTAACGTACGCATTTGTGATCAAACCAGCCACATAAAAACCTATCAACATTCCCACGCCATAAGTGGCGAGAGTGATTAATCCCTGGGCTGAACTTTTATATTTTGAGCCGGCTTTGAAATCTGTATAGATCTGTCCAGAAACGAAGAAGAAATCATAACAGATCCCGTGTAAGGCGATCCCAGTGATAAGCATAAATATTAGCTCTCCGGAATTTCCATAGGCGAAAAGCAGGTAACGTAAGGTCCAGGCCAGCATTCCTGCAATGATGGTTAATTTAAAACCAAATCTTTTAAAGAAGAAGGGTAGAAGCAGCAGGAATAATACTTCAGAAGCCTGGCCAATGGTCATCAAACCGGTTGGGTTTTCTACTCCAACTTCAGAAAGGAATGGATTTGTATTTTGATAATAAAAAGCCAGCGGAATGCAAATAAGTACAGATGCCATGAAGAACATTAAAAAGTTTCTGTCTTTAAGTAATCCTAATGCATCCAATCCTAGTGTTTCTACTACACTCACTTTTTTTGATTTATCTGCAGATGGTGGAGTTTTTGGAAGTGTAAAGCTGAAAATCCCTAAAAATGCTGAAGCAATACTTACCATCAAAAAGGTGTTTTTCAGCATTCCTTCCTGTCTTGATTCTGGAGAATCCCAGAAGAAAATATAACTGATCACCAGTCCTGCTATGATCCAGCCAATAGTTCCAAAAACGCGTATAAATGAAAATTCCTTTGCAGGATCTTTCATCTGGTTAAAGCTTACCGAATTTACCAGTGCCAGAGTAGGCATATAGGCGATCATGTAAGCAAGTACCAATGGATAGAATTCAGCAAAATCTGTACTCTGATACATAAAGTACATCAAAATTGCACCTGTAAGATGTAAAATTCCGAGGATCTTTTCCGCATTAAAAAATCTGTCGGCAATCATCCCTACAATAAATGGTGCGATAATAGCTCCCCAGGATTGTGTAGAAAAAGCAGTTGAGATCTGAACATCTGTTGCATCTAAATTGTAACCGAGATAGGTTCCCAGTGTAACGAACCATCCACCCCAAATGAAAAATTCTAAGAACATCATCAAGGATAATTGGAAGCGGACTAATTTGCTCATAAAAAGGAATTGTTGGAATTGATTTAAATTTGCTTTCCTGCTTTGATAAGTAGATCTCTGGTGGCGTTAATTCCTTTTTCAGGATCGATGTCTGTACCTTCATATTCGATACCGATAAATCCTGTATAGCCACCATCTTTGACTATCTGTAGCATTTTCTTATAATCGATGACTTCTTCGTTGCCTTCCATGTCAAAAGTATATGACTTTGCACTTACAGCTTTTGCATGTTTCATCAATTTCTCCACGCCTTCATACTTTGGAAATTCCTCGATACATTCTGCCTGCCATCTGGCACCGCCTTCACGTTTCAAACAGAAATTCCCAAAATCTGGCAGGGTTCCGCAGTTTTCCATATTAACGGCATCCATTACGCTAACCAGAAGATCTGCATCTGAAGATAAATATCCGTGATTTTCTACTAATACGTTGATGTCCTTGGTTGCGGCATATTCAGATAGCTTTTTAAGGGCATCTATAGAATTGTTTTTCCAGTTCTCTCTTTTCTCGTCACCAAACAGATTTACTCTTATGGAATGACAACCCAGAAATTGAGCGGCGTCCACCCATTTTTTATGATTTTCTACGGCCTGGTTTCTTGCTACGGAGTCGTTGGTTGCTAGATCTCCTTCACCATCGATCATAAGGAGTAAGTTTTGAACACCAAATTCTTCACTTCTGTTTTTAAGTGTGTCCAGTACTTTTTGTAGATCCTCTTCAGGAGTTTTGGAATTTTTTACTTTTTCAGCATAAAAACTTGTAACATATTCTACTCCTTCAAAACCCATTTCACTGGATTTTTCAGCAAAATCCATCGGGTCCAGGCTGCCATCAAAAATTGGGCGGTGAAGGGACCATTGTGCTAGCGAAATTTTGAAGAATAGGGAATCATTTGTTTTTTCTGCAACTTCCTGTGATTCATTCTCTTTACTGGCTTCAGCTTGATCTTTACAAGAGGTTAAAGACAATGAAAGGCTAATCGCAAGAAAGAGACTGCAGGCTCTAAGTGATCTGAAATTCATTTTTTTGGTTTGCTTAGGTTGTATGGCTTAAAGCCATTAAAAAATTGAAAATTAAATGTAGTCTTTTTTTTAAAGAAGTAAAATTATAGCCATAAATTTATATATTTGGTAGACTTCGAACTATTTTTTCAACGATAAATCAATGTATTGTGAATAACTATTATGAAAATGACAGCTATGATGCCATAGTTGTTGGAACAGGTATTAGTGGTGGATGGGCAGCTAAGGAGCTTACCGAAAAAGGTTTTAAAACGCTTGTTTTGGAACGTGGTCGTATGGTAAAGCATGTCAAGGACTATCCAACGATGAATGATGACCCATGGGATTATAAATTCAAAGGGCAGGTTCCACTAGAAGAGAAAAAACGACAGCTTAAGCAGGCTAGAACCGGCTATACTGTTGCTGAACCTAGCAAGCACTGGTTTGTAGATGATATTAAGCATCCCTATAATGAAACAAAAAGATTTGACTGGATGCGTGGATACCACGTTGGAGGTAGATCAATCATGTGGGGAAGACATAGTTACAGATTAAGTGATCTTGATTTTGAAGCAAATAAAAAAGATGGCGTAGGAGTGGACTGGCCTATTCGATATAAGGATATTTCTCCCTGGTATGATTATGTAGAATCCTACATAGGAGTTTGCGGTGAGAAGTTAGGTTTGAGTCAATTGCCAGATGGTCAATTCTTACCACCAATGGAATTAAATTGTGTGGAAGATCATCTTAGGCAAAGTATTTCTGAAAATTTCGACGGTCGGGTAATGACTTCTGGTCGTGTTGCTCATATTACCGGTGATAAAAAGTTCGAGGGCCGTTCTAAATGTCAGTTTAGAAATAGATGTATTCGTGGTTGTCCTTATGGAGGATATTTCAGTAGTAACTCTTCTACTTTACCTGCTGCGGAAAAAACCGGAAACATGACCTTGAGACCAAACTCTATTGTGAGTGAAGTGCTGTATGATCCAGAAACTAAGCTTGCTACCGGAGTAAAAGTGGTAGATACTGAAAGTGGAGAGACTATGGAGTTTAAAGCCAATGTCGTTTTTCTATGTGCTTCAGCCGTGGCTTCTGCAAGTATTTTAATGCAATCAAAATCTGATCGTTTCCCTGATGGGATGGGGAATGACTCAGGAGAACTAGGTCATAATGTGATGGATCATCATTTTAAAGCTGGGGCATCTGGTAATTATGATGGTTTTCAGGATATGTATTATAAAGGAAGAAAGCCTAATGGAATATACTTGCCGAGATTCAGAAATCTTAACGGTAATAGTGAAGTTGATTTCTTAAGAGGTTATGGTTACCAGGGTGGCGCCAGCCGTACGAACTGGACAGATAGCGTTGCGGAAGCAGGTTATGGTGAAGATCTTAAGAAAGCGGTGACAGAACCAGGAGGCTGGAATATGGGGTTGATGGGCTTTGGAGAAACACTGCCGTATCACGAAAATAAAATGAGTCTTGATTATAATAAACTGGACGAATGGGGACTACCAACCGTAACTTTTGATGCCGAATTCAAAGAGAACGAGCTGAAGATGCGCAAAGATATGGTAGATCAGGCTGTGCAAATGCTTGAAAAAGCTGGATTTAAAGATGTTAGTGGTTACGATGATATTGGTGCTCCAGGACTTGGAATACACGAAATGGGGATGGCCAGAATGGGTAGAGATCCTAAAACTTCTGTGCTTAACGGAAACAACCAGGTTCACGAAGCTAAAAACGTATATGTAACCGATGGAGCATTTATGACTTCTGCAGGATGCCAGAACCCTTCTTTAACTTATATGGCGATGACCGCAAGAGCGGCAGATCATGCCTCGAAAAACTTTAAAAAGTCTAATGCATAAAAGATTTTATCATGAATAGAAGACAATTAATAAAAAATCTCGGACTGGGTGCAGGAGTTTTTGTAGTAGGGCCTTCGGCATTAAGTCTTTTGCAAAGCTGCAAGAACGAACCTGATTACGACTGGCAACCGGTATACCTAAGTGCTTCAAACGGACTTGCATTAAAACAGGTGCTTGATACTATTTTACCCGCGACAGACACGCCTGGAGCTTCAGATCTTAATATCGCACAGTTTATTGATTCCTACATGGATACAGTAGCTGAACCTGAAAGAGCTAAAGAGTTTAAGCGTTCTGCAGATGCGTTTGCACAAGCCTTTGAAAAAGAATTTGAAAAATCACAGGATGATGGGGCGAAAGAAGATTACGATCAGATACTTAAAAAGTATTTGAAAGCGACTCCAACAGACCAAGAGAAATATATGAAACGTAATACAGAGACTCAGGATGCGCAAAATCAGGAGCCTGATGTTGAAATGGATTCAGATGCCGGAGCTTATGCCTACTTAAATAATGTGAGAGATATGGCAATCTGGGCATGGAAGAACAGCGAAGAAGTGGGTGAGAATGTTATGTGGTATGATCCAATTCCTGGAGAATATATTCCTTGCGGTCCAGTAAGTGAACTTGGCGGCGGAAAAGCAATGTCTTTATAGATTCTTAGTAAAAATCATAAAAATTTTAGATTTATCAACAGTTGTTGGTAAAAAAAAACAAATTGTGAAATTTTTAATAATATGGCGATAATGCTCATTTCTTTGCATTATCGCCATTCTTTTGTGGATTCCTTAAAATTTGCTGCAACAAATTGACGTTTAAAAATTTCAAACGTTTGCGAAATACTTTAAATTCAGAATGTCGATTGTTTTGTTAACAATAAATTATATAAATTTATCCTGCTCAACGTGTATTTGAGCGATTCCAACTAAAACTTTAACTTATGAGAAAATTGATTTTCAGGAGCCTTTTGCTAATCGGAGCACTTATTACCTTCGGTATGGCAAAAGCGCAAACTGTAACCGGAACAGTGACAGATGAGAGTGGTCCGCTGCCCGGTGCAACTGTTTCCATCAAGGGAACATCGACGGGTACCACTACAGATTTTGATGGGAATTACACCATCAACAATGTTCCGGCAGATGCTACGCTTATGTACAGCTTCGTTGGATATGTAACACAGGAGGTGAAAGTTAGCGGTCGTGAGACCATCGATGTAAACCTCGAAACAGATGCTTCTGAACTTGAGGAGGTAGTTTTAATTGGTTATGGAACCACAACTGTAAGGGATGCAACCGGTGCAGTTGCTTCGGTAACTTCCGAAGAATTTAATAAAGGTAACATTTCTTCTCCGGAAGAATTGATCCAGGGTAAAACTGCTGGTGTGCAAATTACACAGGCAAGTGGTGAGCCTGGAGCTGGAATTGCGCTTCGTATTCGAGGAACAACTTCAGTAAGATCTAATAACAATCCATTATTCGTTGTAGATGGTGTGCCTTTAGCTGGTGACGCTACTGCTGCAGGTGGTGGTGACCTTGGAATTGGATCCAGCTCTTCAAGAAACCCTTTAAACTTCTTAAATCCTAGTGATATTGAAAGCATAAGTGTTTTAAAAGATGCTTCTGCAACAGCAATTTATGGTTCCAGAGGAGCAAATGGGGTTGTAATCATCCAGACCAAATCTGGTAGAGGAGTTCAGGGTGGTTCATTTACTTATGATGGTTCGGTAAGTATTGCAAATGCCGCTAATGAATTTGATCTTTTAAACGCTGAACAATTTCTGGATGCTGTAGAACAATACGGTGGAGACAGAGATGCTCAGGATTTTGGTGCAGATACAGACTGGCAGGATCAAATCCTTAGAACTGCGATCTCTCAAAACCATGCATTATCTTATATGAACAGTTATAGTTCTGGTAACCTTCGTGTATCCTTAGGGTACAATGGAATTGAAGGTGTAGTTGAGAATTCCAAAATGGAACGTCTTACAGGTCGTTTGAACGCGAATCAAAGATTTTTTGATGACAAATTAAATCTTGGTTTACAATTGACACTTTCTAATGTACAGGATGAAGCGGCGCCAATTGGTAATAATGGACCTTCTACAGGGGACTTGCTTGGAGCAGCGTACTACGCAAATCCAACATGGCCAGCTGAAGTAGGTTTTGATCCGGTTGGAAACAGTAGAAACCCACTTGAGATTCTTGAGTATGTTAAGAATGAAACAGAAACCGATAGAATTCTTTTAAACCTTTCTGCAGATTATGATATCCTGGAAAACCTTAATGCCAAAATTACCTTAGGTTATGACAGAGCTGAATCTGAGCAGAATGCTTCAGTTTCAGGAAATGTTATCAACTTCGATAATGGTTCACCAGGAAATGGTCGTGCTCAGTTAAACGATCTTGAAGCTACGAATAGATTGATGGAATTTGTAGTAAACTACGATAAGCAGTTTGATAACTCTACTTTTTCAGCTTTAGTTGGTTATTCTTTCCAGGATTTCCAGAGAGAAGGTAGATATGCTAATGGTTTTGGATTTGCATCTACAGATAACGGAGCAATGTCTTCAGAATTAAGAGGTGATATTGATGCTCTATATGGAGCGGTAAATGGAGGCTTCAACCAGTTACGTTACAATGCTGATGGTTTGCTTGTAGACAGGTTATTTACAGATAATGGTCCTGTATTAGGAGAATCTGTAAACGGTCCGGGTGGAATCAATACCAGAGTACTTACAAGTGGTACTTACGATAATACAGATGAAATTCAGTCTTTCTTTACCAGGTTGAATTACTCCTTGATGGACAAATACTTATTTACGTTCACCATGAGAGCAGATGGATCTTCAAGATTTGGTCCTGATAATCAATATGGTTATTTCCCTTCAGGTGCATTTGCCTGGAAGATCGACCAGGAGGATTTTTCTCCAGACGCTTTATCTACTTTAAAACTTAGACTTGGTTATGGTATAACAGGTAACCAGGAAGGTCTTGGATATGGAAACTTTACGATTCGTCGTGTGCTAAATGGCTACGGAATTGATAATGGTGGAAACATAAATGGTGGTGGACTTGGAACTGCAGGTTTTGCTAACCCAGAATTGAAGTGGGAGGAAACTGCTCAGGCTAACGTGGGGATCGATTATGGTTTCATGAACGATAGATTATCTGGTAGTCTTGATTTTTACTATAAGGATACACAGGATCTTCTTCTTGTAGCAGAACAGGCTCAACCTTCACCGGTACCCTTTACTTTCCAGAATCTTGATGCCAGTGTTATTAATAAGGGTGTTGAATTCGCAATTGATTATGATATCATTGATAATGATAATTTCTTCTGGAACTTTGGTTTCAACGTAGCATATAACGATAATGAACTTCAGGATTTTGATGGTTTGATCCAGACGGCTCAAATTTCAGGTCAGGGTCTTACCGGAGCTTTTGCTCAGCTATTGGCTGAAGGACGTCCATTGTTTTCTTACTACTTAAGAGAGTTTGGTGGATTTGACGAAAATGGTCTTTCTATCTATCCTAATGGAGATGCTCAACAATTCGTTGACAAAAGTGCACTGCCAACTACAAACCTTGGTATTAATACCAGAGCAGAATTTGGAAATTTTGATGCTTCTATCTTCTTTGCAGGACAGTTTGGTCACTATATCTATAACAACACTGCTAATGCATTCTTTACTGCAGGTAGTATAAACAGTGGTAGAAATGTAACTACAGATGTACTTACGAACGGAGAACTTCCAGCGAATGCTCCAGATGTATCTACAAGATTCCTTGAAAAGGGTGATTTCTTAAGATTACAGAATGCAAGTCTTGGTTATACTATTCCTCTTGCTGAAGATTCTTTCGTAGAAAATCTAAGAGTTTATGTTAATGGACAAAACCTATTTGTGATCACAGACTATTCAGGTCTTGATCCAGAAGTTAGTGTAGATAAGTCACTAAATGGTTTGCCAACAGCTGGAATCGATTATACAGCATTCCCTAGACCTAGAACGGTAACATTTGGATTAAATGCTAAATTTTAAAAAAAAGAATGATGAAAAATAGAAAGTATTTTACTTTAATTCCAGCCTGTGCACTGCTTGTCTTTAGTGCATGTACAGACCTGGAAATTGAGGAAACAGATTCGATCATCGTAAACCAGACCGGAGAATTTACCGGAGTTGGTGACGTAGACGCGACCTTAAGCGGTATTTATGATGCTGTACGGGGACAATTAGAAACTCAGGAAAACCTTTATGGACTTAATGAAGTAAGTTCAGATGAATTTCTGGTACCTACCAGAGGAACAGACTGGGGTGATAATGGCGTTTGGAGAACATTACATCAGCACAGCTGGTCTCCAATTCACCAATTCGTTAGAAACGTATGGAATGATCAAAACTCCATAATCTTTAGAACAACTGAGGTTATTGATGAAAGAAGCAACGCCACTCCGCAACAGGAAGCAGAGGCAAGATTCCTAAGAGCTTTTGCTACATTCTGGGTCATGGATCTATATGGCCAGGTGCCATTTAGAGGGCCAGATGAAGGAATTGAAGTAGATCCTACAGTAATGTCCAGAGCTGAAGCTTTTGATTTCATAATGGAAGATTTGAATACTGCAGCAGCAAATATTTCAACCGCAGGTCCAGGAACTGAAGCTACAAATCGTGCGACTAAAGCAGCGGTTCACTTCATGCTAGCCAAAATGTATTTAAATAAGCATGTTTACACCGGAACAGGTTCTCCAGATGCTGGTGACATGCAACAGGTAATTAGCAATGTTGATGCGATTAGCGCTATGGGCTTTGGTCTTGAAGAAGGATACTTTGGTATATTCTCTCCAAAACTTGATAACGAAACTATCTGGTATACGAATTCTGGAGTAGGTCCAATGATGTGGCATACGTTACACTACAACCAGAATACCCCTGCCAATGGTGGTGGTGGTTGGAATGGTTTTACCACTTTAGCTGAATTTTATGACCTTTTCGAAGGTGATCCAAATTCAAACTTTTTGGGTGATGGTCAGGAAGAACGTAGAGGATATGTTCCAACTGAAGGAACTGCTGTAGGAGTTGATTTTGATGGTGATGGTGAAGTAGATCAGCTCGATGAAAATGAAGATGGAATGCTTGATGGTTCTCAAATAGGATTTGGGATGTTAATAGGACAGCAATACGGGATCGATGGTTCTAAACTACAGGCTGAAGCTGGTAAAGATCTTAGTTTTACAAAAGAACTTCCAGGACTTTTAGGTAATGGTCAGTCTACCGGGGTTCGTGTGATCAAGTATCACCCAACCAATGGTTCTTTCGCTGGACATAAGATAGTGTTTAGATATGCAGATGCACATCTAATGAAAGCTGAAGCAGCGCTTAATGGTGGAGGCGGAAATGCAACAGAATTAGTAAATGAGCTTAGAACTATTCGTAAAGCAACTCCATTAGGGAGCGTTACAGCACAAGATCTACTGGACGAGCGTGGAAGAGAACTATATACAGAGATGTGGAGAAGAAATGACCTTATTCGCTTTGGTAAATTTACGGAAGCATGGAGTTATAAAGATGCTTCTGAAGATTTCAGAACATTGTTTCCAATCCCGGCATCTGCGATTATTTCTAACCCAAATCTGACTCAGAACGAGGGTTACTAAACTTTTTAAAATTGAATGAAAAGAGGGCTATTTTAGCCCTCTTTTTTTGTTATACATTTGTTAAAATTATTTACCTTTCAACCTGCTCCTCAAAGCGATTTATTATGGAAAAAGCCATTCGGCTTACATATTTCATTTTTATCTTTATCCTGTTCTCAGCCTGTGAGAAAAAGAAAACTCTTTTTATAAAAAAAAGCAGTGAATCAACCGGAATTCATTTTAGCAATGAGCTTGATCCGGACTCTAAGTTGAACATCCTTAATTATTTATATTACTATAATGGCGCTGGAGTCGCTACTGCAGATTATAATAAGGATGGACGTCCCGATCTATATTTCACCTCCAATGAAGCATCAGATAAACTCTATCTCAATCTTGGAAATTTCAAATTTCAGGATATAACAGCTCAAAGTAATATTGATAATTCTGAAGGATGGACCACTGGCGTTTCCAACATCGATATTAATAATGATGGGCTTATGGATCTTTATATTTCTAAAGTCGCAGGAATTGAAGGTCTGGAAGGTCATAACTTATTATACGTAAATGAAGGAGTTAATTCCGAAGGAAATCTAAAATTTAAAGAAAGCTCAAAGGAATACGGTCTGGATTTTATTGGCTTTTCCACTCAATCAGTTTTCCTGGATTATGATCTGGATGGTGACCTGGATCTGTTCTTACTCAATCATTCCATTCATCCCAATAGAAATTATGGTCGCGGTAGTAAACGGAATTCATTCGATGCCCGTGCAGGAGATCGAATCTTTAGAAATGAAGGGACAAAATTTGTAGACGTTTCCGCAGAAACAGGAATATTTCAGGGTCCTACGGGCTATGGTTTGGGTGTCGCGGTTGGTGATCTAAATAATGACAATTATCCAGATATCTACGTTGGAAATGATTTCTTCGAGAACGATTATGTGTATGTCAATCTACAGGACGGTACTTTTCAGGATTTAATAACCAGCAGCCCACAGAGTCTAGGTCATACATCGCATTATTCCATGGGGAATGACATTGCCGACATGAATAACGACGGCCTGGCAGATATTGTATCACTTGATATGCTTCCTGAAGACCTGCATACCTACAAGACTTCCGGATTGGAATTTCCTTTTCAAACATATTCCAATTACTTAAGAAATGGATTTGCACCGCAGTATATGCAAAACACGCTGCACATCAATCGCGGTGATCTGAAGTTTTCTGAAGTAGCTTATCTGAGTGGTGTTGCTGCGACCGAATGGTCCTGGAGTGCCTTGTTTGCAGATTTTGATAACGATTCGCATCAGGATCTATTCATCACCAATGGTATTAAAGGTGCCACCAATAATATGGATTATATAAAATTCATTTCTACGGAAGAAATTCAGCAGCAAATTAGTACTGGTGAAAAAATAGATCTTGAAAATCTTACTAAGCGACTTCCCGAAAAAAAGGTTGCTAATTATATTTTCAAGAATAACGGTGAACAGAAGT
>NZ_CAJWRQ010000021.1 GCF_913046405.1 uncultured Christiangramia sp. | reverse complement strand
TGCTAATAATGTATTTCCTGTACTTGCCATAAGTTATTGATTTTAGGTTATTAAAGCTCAAAGATAGCGGTTGGTTTCACCCTAGCTTGTTAATAACCGGTTAATATGTTAAAACTTGAATGCTAAATTATTCTTAAATAGCAAGATAAACTGTCTAAGATTTAATTTTAGCCCAGGAATCACGCAAAGTTACAGTTCTATTGAAAACAGGCTTTTCAGTCGTGGAATCTTTGTCCACACAAAAATATCCTATTCTCTGGAACTGTACCTTATCTTCAGGTTTCGCATCCTTCAGGCCAGGTTCAAGGTAACCGGTGACTACTTTTAATGATTCCGGATTTACGAAATCAAGATAATCTCTTTCCTTATCCCCATCTGGTGCTTCTTCAGTAAATAACCTGTCATAGAGTCTAACTTCCGCTTCCACAGCATGTTTTACCGAAACCCAGTGTAAAGTACCTTTCACCTTCCGAAGCGATTCTTCAGAGCCGCTTCCACTTTTACTTTTTGGATCATAAGTAACGTGAATTTCAGTAATATTCCCTTCAGCATCCTTTACAACATCCTCACCTTTAATGATATATGCATTTTTAAGGCGTACTTCCTTTCCTAGTGTTAACCTGAAAAACTTACGGTTTGCACTTTCTTTAAAATCTTCTCTTTCAATGTATAATTCCCGTGAAAATGGAATTTCCCTGCTCCCGGCAGCTTCATCTTCAGGATTATTTTCAGCTTCCAGCCATTCTTCTTCTCCTTCAGGATAGTTAGTGATCACCAGTTTAACAGGATCCAGAACACCCATAACCCTTGGAGCTATTTTATTAAGATCTTCTCTAACACAGAATTCAAGGTGAGAAACATCAATCATATTCTCACGTTTTCCAACGCCAATCGAATCGGCAAACTTCCGGATAGCTCCAGCGGTATAACCTCTTCTACGCAATCCTGAAATTGTAGGCATTCTGGGATCATCCCAGCTGTCTACAAAACCTTTTTCTACAAGTTGTAATAATTTACGCTTACTTACAATAGTATGACTTAGGTTTCTACGTGCAAATTCTCGCTGTTTTGGCTCAAATTCACCTTGTTTGCTGACTTTATTAAGAAACCAGTTGTATAATTCCCTATGCGGTAAAAACTCGAGAGTACAGAAGGAATGCGAAACATGCTCAATGAAATCTGACTGTCCATGCGCCCAATCGTACATTGGATAAATCTTCCAGTTATCTGCAGTGCGGTGGTGATCCTTATGCAAACAACGGTACATGATCGGGTCACGCATTAGCATATTTGAAGAAGACATATCGATCTTTGCGCGAAGTACATGTCCCCTTTCAGGAGTATCGCCATTCTTCATCTGTTCAAAAAGCTCCAGATTTTCTTCTACTGAACGCTTTCTATACGGACTTTCCTTTCCAGGTTCGGTAGGTGTTCCCTTCTGCTCTGCTATTTCTTCTGAAGTCTGGCTATCTACATAAGCATCGCCATTTTTGATCATTTCTACTGCCCAGTCATAAAGTTTCTGGAAATAATCTGAAGCATAACATTCCTCAGCCCATTTGAATCCCAACCACTCGATATCTCTTTTAATAGCATCTACATACTCCTGCTCTTCTTTTGCGGGATTCGTATCATCAAATCTTAAATTTACAGGCGCATTATATTTTTCACCCAATCCAAAATTTAAACAAATCGAGGATGCGTGACCAATATGCAAATACCCATTAGGTTCAGGAGGAAACCTGAATTTAAGTTCTTCTCTTGAATAATTAGAATTAAGATCTTCTTCTATGATCTGCTCAATAAAATTGAGGGACTTTTTAGCTTCTGCCATAACCTGTTTTAATAAGCTGCAAATTTATCAAATTTTAAATCGATAAAGACAGCATGCTAACAATAGTATCTTTAAAATTAATAACTTGGATTAAATTCAAGAATTATAAAATGGATGACCTGTATAAAATCATACTATACTCAGCATTTTCGGGGATTACAGTATTTATTGGGGGCTTACTTTCCAAATACTTTGGAAGCAATCCAGACAACACAAATCGAAGGAAAGAAATAAACCATTTCATTACGGCTTTTGGAGGAGGTATTCTTATGGGTGCCGTTGCTCTGGTATTAATTCCAAGAGGAATGGAAGATCTGGATCTCACGGTTCTGCTCTTAGCTTTTATAGCCGGTGCGCTGATTGTGTTTTTAATAGACCGGAAACTAGAAAGATCTGGAAGTACTTTATCGCAATTACTGGCAATGCTGTTAGATTTTATTCCTGAAGCGATAGCATTAGGTGCAATATTCGCGACAAATCCTAAGACTGGTATTCTACTGGCCGTATTCATTGGCTTACAGAATTTACCTGAATCTTTCAATTCCTACCAGGATCTTATAAAATCTGGGATGAAATCGAAAAAAGCACTTACAATTCTGTTTGTCTTGAGCTTCAGCGGAGTTTTAGGTGCGCTACTCGGTTATGAATTTCTAACAAACCTGCCTGAAATTACGGCCTTTCTTATGGTATTTGCCGGTGGTGGAATATTATATCTCATATTTCAGGATATCGCTCCGAATGTAAAGCTAAAACGAGCATGGATACCCGCTTTAGGTGCAAATCTTGGTTTTTTAATTGGGATGATTGGAGAAAAATTAATTCAATAATTATTCTATTCTTCAGGAAACATATCTTTGTAAAAAAAGTTTTGGGAGTAATCACACTTAAGAACATTAGAACTTTCGCTTATCATGGATGTCTTGATGAAGAAAGTAAAATTGGAAGCGAATACCAGGTAGACCTTAAAGTTTCTGGAGATCTCTCCCATTCTGCAAAGACAGATGAACTTAAAGATACCATTGACTATGTTCATCTAAATCATATTGTTAAGCAGGAAATGGCAATTCGATCCAAATTACTGGAAACGGTTGCTGATAGGATTTTAACCCGTATTCTTAGCGAACTAATTATGGTTCAGCAAGCTGAAGTAGAAGTTTCCAAGATCAACCCACCAATTGGAGGTAATGTTGCTATGGTTACTGTAAGCATGCAGAAATCAAGGTAGATTTTAGTTTTCATACTTAAATTTTTTATTACATTTGCCATCCCGCAAAGGGCATCGTGGCCGAGTGGCTAGGCAGAGGTCTGCAAAACCTTGTACAGCGGTTCGAATCCGCTCGATGCCTCAAAAAAAAGCTTCCTAAATCAGGAAGCTTTTTTATTTCTGATCTTTTGTTTTAGTAAAATCCAGATCACCAATTAAAGAATCACTTGGTGTAATTTCTTCGATCTGATCTTTGATCTCATCTACCTGGTCTGGAAAGAGTCCCTGAAAGATTAAAACCACCCCGAATATCACCAGTATACAACTAATGAACTTTTTCATGATATAGATTCGGTTAGGCGTTAATTTCCGATTCAGTTTTTTTGCCAGTAAGATCTTGGCGACATCTACAATTAGATAAGTGATAAGCACTGTAGCAATAAACACTCCTATTCTATCCATCTGCATATCCAGCTTAGGACCAAAAACAATGATCACTCCCAGCCAGAAACCAAGCACTCCAATATTTATAAAATTCAGTAGAAAACCTTTTGCGAACAAGCTGAAATAAGCACTTTTTCCTAGTTTTCTAATTTCAGGAGTCTTATCATCTGTTTGCAGAGATTTCTTCGATTGTACAAAGGTCATCAAGCCATAAGTAGCGAGGATCATGCCGCCAAAAATGAACAAAGCTGGATCATCTTTGAGACTTTCCAATAGCTTGGTGGTGCTAAAGTAGGCGATGGTTATAAATACACAATCAGCGAAGATAACCCCAAAATCCAATGCAATAGCGGCTCTAAACCCTTTTATAGCAGCGGTTTCCAGTAATACAAAAAAAACCGGTCCAAATAGAAAAGCCAGAAAGAAACCTAAGGGTAAGGCAGCTAAAACGTCCTGTAACATACAGTTAAGTTGTTTTGCAAATGTAAACTTTTTGTGGTTTTAAAGTAAATATAGCAGTTAAAGCCTGAATGCGATACTTTTTCCTACTAATTTGCTTCTACATCTGCTCTGCTACCTAATAAAGTGAAATCTAAATGACGTTTGACCAGGTCTGCATTTTTAACTTTGACGTAAACCTCATCACCTAAAGTGAAAGTTTTACCGGTACGTTTGCCTGTTACAGCGAACTCATCAGCATCATACTCATAATGATCATCGTTCATATCACGCAACCTTATCATTCCTTCACATTTATTTTCAACGATCTCCACGAAGATTCCCCAATCTGTAACTCCAGAAATTACGCCCAGAAATTCTTCATCCTGATGATCCATCATGAATTTAACCTGCATGAACTTTATGGAATCTCGTTCTGCACTGGTTGCAAGATACTCGCGATCACTACTATGGTTACATTTGTCTTCGTACTCCTCTTCACTAGCAGATTTATGACCATCCAGGTAATGTTGAAGCAATCTATGCACCATGACATCCGGATACCTTCTAATTGGAGAAGTAAAATGAGTATAATGATCAAAGGCTAAACCATAATGTCCGATATTATCAGTGCCGTAATAGGCCTTGCTCATGGTACGAATAGCTAAAGTATCCACCATGTTCTGTTCTTTTTTACCCTGCACATCTTCCAGAAGTTTATTTAAAGAACTGGTCGTGGAATTACGGTCTGTAAGGTTCAGTTTATGACCAAACCTGCCTACTATACTTTGTAATGAAGCAAGTTTGTCTTCATTAGGTTCATCATGACATCTGTATACAAAAGTCTTTTTCGGCTTCTGTTTACCAATAAATTCAGCCACTTTTCGGTTGGCGAGTAACATGAATTCCTCGATAAGTTTATTCGCATCCTTGGCAGTTTTAAAGAAAACTCCTACTGGTTCATTTTCTTCGTTAAGGTTGAACTTCACTTCTACCTTGTCAAAAGAAATCGCACCATTTCGCATGCGACGACTTCTCATCTTCTTAGCAAGCCTGTCCAGTGTGGAAATAGCATCTACTATTTCACCACTAACAGTATAGGCATCTTCACGAATTGAAATGTCTTTTGGAATACTCCCAGCATTCGTTTCGATAATATGTTGAGCTTCTTCATAAGCAAAACGCTCGTCTGAATAAGTCACAGTTCTTCCAAACCACTGATCTTTTACCTCAAGCTTATCGTTCATTTCAAAAACTGCAGAAAAAGTAAATTTTTCCTCATTCGGTCTTAATGAACAGGCGTTGTTCGAGAGTATTTCAGGAAGCATAGGTACTACGCGATCCACCAAATACACTGATGTTGCACGTTCGTAAGCCTCATCGTCGAGAATAGTTCCAGGTTGCAGGTAGTGCGATACATCTGCTATATGAATTCCTATCTCGTAATTGCCATTTTCAAGTTTTCTGAAGCTTAAAGCATCATCAAAATCCTTTGCATCTTTTGGATCTATCGTAAAAGTCAGGATATCGCGCATATCCCTTCTTTTAGCAATCTCATCTTTGTTGATTGAAGTATCTATCTTATTAGCGTATTCTTCCACTTCTTCCGGAAAATCATGAGGAAGACCATATTGGGCAAGAATAGAATGAATTTCTGTATTATGTTCTCCTGGAGTACCAAGTACCCTGGTGATCGTAGCAAAAGGCGAATCTGCCTTATCCGGCCACTCTTCGAACTGGATTACTACTTTGTCTCCATCTTCAGCACCGTTCATTTTGTTCGCCGAAACAAAGAAATCTGTGTACATGGATTTATCGTCCACTACCACAAATCCAAAATCTTTTTTCTTCTGAAGCGTTCCAACAAACTCTGTTCGCTTACGCTTGGTGATATTTACAACTTCACCTTCACTTTTCTTATTGCGACGGCGATTGTAAATGTAGATTTCCACAGTATCACCATCAAAAGCAGACTTTAGGTCTTTATTCGCGATGAATATATCCTCATCAAATCCATCAACGATCGCATATCCATAACCTTTGGTGGTTAGATCAAGTACCGCGGTATGATAGTTCTTGGAGCCTTCGATCTTAAATTTCCCACGTTCAACTTCTTCAATTTCCTTTTTTGCAGTGAGTTGAGCTAGTTTTTTTATGATCTGGTTTCTACTACTGGCATCATTAACACCCAGTATAGAAGCAATTTGTTTGTAGTTATATGTTTTTCCCGAATTCTTTCTAAGTATATCCATAATACTTCGGGTGAGGTTGCCCTGTCCTTTGGGCTTATTCTTGTTCTGTTTCTTCATTCTCAAATAGTATGCGATAAAATTACGCCATAAAAATCAGTCTGCATCCTGTTGAGATTAAAGTTTTGTTAAGTTGAAAGAGTATTTAAATACCTAAAATACTAAGCATCAATATTTTATTTTAAATTAATTTTAGTTTTATTAAGATTTAATCTTAATTTTTTCTTAATTTTATTTTAACATTAGCAATCAGTTCATCGTTTAAATTTGCTAACAGAATGAAATTACATAGGTCCTCATCTTATACAGCGGTCTTTTTTCTGATCTTTTTGATCGGACTTATAATTTTTGTTACCATTATTAACAAATCACTAAACGAGAAAAGTGATCTTCTGAATACTACTTCCACTGAAACTCCTGTAATTACTTTAGTATCTGCTTCTAACGATTAATGCGTATCTTAGGGAACTAATTTTTTCCCATGAAAGACTACGTTTGCCTGGCAACTTTTACATATCCGCACGAGACATTAATTCTAAGATCCAGATTCACTGATGAAAATGTCATGCATTATTTTCAGAACGAAACTTTAGTTGGTCTAATTCCATTCAGTTCTTCTGCTTTTGGCGGAATAAAACTAATGGTTCATCCACAAGATGTTTCTAAAGGAAAAGAGATCCTTGACTCATTCAATGACAAATCTTCTTCTCTACGCATCGTATAGTTATGAACAGTATATACTATTATTATCTTTTCTTCTTTTTAAAAAAAAATTAAATGATGGTATATGATGGCGTGTTCATTTGTACAATAATTTTACTCCTACTTCCTTGTTATTTCAGTTGTAATTATTTGATAACAGTTTATCAACAAGGCTGTGAATAGCTAACTTATTGATATACTTAGGTTTTTAAGATTTACTTAACAGAAGTTCTTAAATTTTATTAATGCCTGTTTATTGAAAAGTTTACTATCAACAATTGTCAACAACCGAATTTGAAGTGCTCATAACTTGATAAGAAATAACCTACTTATAATTTGCTTTATTGATAGTAGTTCGAGTATTGTTATTAAAATCTTAAAAAGCAAATTTCTTTATCATTAAATCATCAGATGTTTTACACAATTGTATGTGGATTTTAAAGCCTTGAAAATGAGTCAAAACCTGAAAGTAATTAACATCGGGTTTTAAGCTTCTTAACTGCTTGTTTTTTTAACTTTGTCTCAAACAACACAACTATGAAAATATCTATAGGAAACGACCATGCAGGTACTGGTTATAAACAAATGATCCAATCTGCCCTGGAAAAAGAAGGTCACAAGCTTACCAATTATGGAACAAATGAAGAGGATAGTGTAGATTACCCAGATTTTGTTCATCCAGTTGCAAACGATGTGGAAAATGGAAATGCAGATCTTGGTATCATTATATGTGGTAGTGGAAATGGTGCTAATATGACCGCTAACAAGCATCAGGGTGTACGTTCTGCGTTATGCTGGACCGTTGAGATCGCTAAGCTAGCCCGGGAACATAATAACGCTAATATTCTTAGTATTCCCTCGCGTTTTGTTTCTGAACAGCTTGCAACAGAGATGGTAGAAGCATTCCTTAATACGAAATTCGAAGGCGGCCGTCATCAAAGAAGAATAGACAAGATTCCGGCCACTAAATAAGTATGGAATTGAATATTGAAATTAAAAAGTTCAGCGAACTGAGTCTCGCTGAACTTTATGCAATTTTACAACTACGTTCTGAAGTTTTTGTCGTGGAACAGGATTGTGTATATCAGGATATTGATGGTAAGGATGCTGAAGCTTTACATGTTCTGGGAACCAAAAACGGGAAGATCGTAGCGTATACTCGGTGTTTTGCTCCCGGATATTACTTTCCTGAAGCAGCTATTGGTCGTGTGATCGTAAAAGAATCTGAAAGAAAATTTGGATATGGACACGAGATCATGAAAGCTTCTGCCACTGCTATTTTTAAAAATTATAATACTTCAAATATTAAACTTTCTGCACAACAGTATTTGATTAAATTTTACGAATCTCACGGTTACCAATGTATAGGCGAAGGCTATCTTGAAGATGGTATTCCACATATAGCAATGATCAAAGATTAGTATTACTTCAGAATCTCAGCGTATTTATTTTCGCTATTCAGGATCTCCCTGGATTTGGCAATCTCTGGATTGTTCACCGTATAATATTCATACAGGCCTTCTTTATAGAAATATCTCTTTATGATCTCATCTTTAAGAAGGCTTATAATTTCAGGTTTTCTGAGTTCCAGCTGCTGTTTTTCATGTTGCTCCAGTTGGGATCTTATTCCTGAAGCTTCAAATTTCAATTCCAGATTTTCCTCTTCAGAGGTAGCAATTAATTCATCCAGTTCCTTTTCCGTAGCAGTTACATAATCAAAATCAGATCGTCTCAGGTATACTTTGAATTCCTGGAAATCTGCATCGTTGAAATCAAAATCATTCAGATCTTCTATCTTGTGTGAGTAATAATATTCCGTAGCATAATTAAAGATCGCATCCTGCAGTAATAATGCCTGCGTGATATCACTAAATTCGGAAGTTTCTAATTTTACATCTGGTAAAATTCCTCCACCATCATACACCTTACGCCCATTACGGGTATTAAATTCATTATAGTCTTCAACTTTAGTTCTAACTGCTTTGCCATTTTCATCCCGGCGACGATAGTCCAGCGCCTGTATACATCTTCCACTCGGAGTGTAATACCTGGAAATGGTAATTTTAAGCTGAGTTCCATAGGCTAATTCCCGTGGTCTTTGTACCAGCCCTTTTCCAAAGGATCTTGCCCCAACAATTACTCCTCTGTCCAGATCCTGTATTGCTCCGGCCACGATCTCACTGGCAGAAGCGCTACGCCCGTTTACCAGGACCACCAAAGGAATCTTAGTATCTATAGGTTCTCTCTGAGTATAATAATCCTTGTTATACTTTTCTATGGCAGATCGCGTGGTGACGATCAATTCATTTGCTGGAACAAAAATATTACTCACATTAATTGCTTCACTCAGTAATCCTCCCGGGTTCCCTCTTAGATCAAGAATGATCTTGTTAGCGCCCTGATTTTTTAGTTCTTTCAATGCTCTGGAAACTTCAGTTGAAGCTTTGGCATTAAACCTGGATAGAACGATATAACCTGTATTATCTTCGAGTAATTTGTAGAATGGCACTGCGCCAAGGTCTACAGATTCCCGTTTTAGCGAAGTTTTCTGTTCCTTTCCCTGTCTTACAAAGGTGATTTCCACGGCAATTTCAGAAGCGCCATTAAGCAGTTCTCCCGCATCATCTTTAAAATCTGCAACTCGTATATCCCCAATCTTAGTTATAAGATCTCCGGCTTTTAAACCGGCTTTATCTGCAGGATAATCTTTATAAGCTTCCACAATGGTGATTCCAGTAGCTCCATTTTTAACCGCTGCGCCAATCCCGGTGTATTCACCAGAATTATTGATCCTCGCTGCTTCCACATCCTGCTCATTCCAGTAGTTGGTATAAGGATCAAGATCTGTAAGCATTGATTTTATCGCAGAATCCATTAATTGTGCAGGATTTGTTTCATCAACATAATTCATGTTGATCTCCTTGAAAAGTGTCGTGAAGATCTCGATCTGTTTAGCGATCTCGAAAAAATCTGATTTAAAACTTACAGTTCCTATGAAAATTCCTGCAAGAAGAACAGGTAAAAAGATAAGGTTTTTAAAGTTCTTTTTCATGAGTCGGCTGTTTTTCTGAAAAGTTCTTCAGCAATTTGATCATATTCTTTTCCATTTTAGAATGATCGATCTCATCCCTGGAAATATATATGAACATAAAAGCATGAGAAATTGCAAGATCGCTGGTAACAAGGTACTTATTTTTTCTGAAAGCTTCGCGCATCAACCGTTTGATCCTGTTGCGTTTTACTGCTGTTTTCACCAGTTTTTTAGGTACCGAAACTCCTGTTTTTAATTCTGGTTTATCTGAAGTCTGGATCGGGGCATAGATAAGTTTCAGCGGATAACTTTTCAGATTTCTACCTTCAGCAAAGAGCAGATCTATATGCTTTTTGCTTTTTAATTTTTCCAACTTTCCGAAGCTCTGATCCATGTTTCAAAAGTACCAATACTTTCAAATAAAAAAACCCTTCCGTAGAGAAAGGGTTTTATAATATTTCCTGATAGAGTTTATTCTTCTCCTTCTTCTTCGGAAGACTCTCCGTCTTTGTTCCAAACATTATCTGAAGGATTTACGTCTGCCATCATTTTCGAACTATCAATTTCTATAGTAACAATGTCTTTGGCGGCATCGATCTCCAATTCGTAGGTAGGGAATCCCCAGGCCCAGTCTTCAGCTACAGTTCTATCTTCACCTTCACGTGCTTCTTTCTCCCAACGCATCATTTCCAGAGGGATATAGTAGGTTTTCTTAGAACCATCGGCATAGGTTACATCAATATCTATAGGCATTGGCATTAATCCATTTCTTTTCAAAGATACAGTTGCCTTGGCATCCTTCATTTCAACACCATCTATTGCGTAATCGATCGTATTGGTGGTTTGTGTCCAATCCATTAAATACCAGTCCAGCTCTGCTCCAGAAACCTTTTCAGCAATTCTAATGAAATCGTTTGGCGTTGGATGTTTGAATTTCCATTCATCATAGTATCTGTTCAAGGTTTTTGAAAGATTCTCTTCACCTATGATGTAACCAAGTTGCGCCAGAAATACCGCCCCTTTTGAATATGCAGAAGTTCCATAAAGGGCATTCAGTTCATACCTGTCGGCATGCGTAGATTGCGGTTGCTCTCTTCCTGAATTCGCCAGGTACTGGTATCCTCTGTAAGAACCAGTGTGCGGATTCTCCTTATTTTCTCCAAGTATTACATTTTCAGCTTCCGAAGAAATGTAAGAGGTAAAACCTTCATCCATCCATTCGTGTTTACTTTCATTAGTAGCCATTAAATGCTGAAACCATGCATGCGCCATTTCATGAGCAGTAACGCCAACAAGACTCCCAAAAGAGCGTTCCCCAGTGATTAGAGTAAGCATCGCATACTCCATTCCACCATCTCCACCCTGTACTACAGAGTATTGATCCCATGGATATGGTCCAATATGTTCGTTGAAATACAGAAGTAATTCTGCTGTTTTTGGCTGAAGATTTTTCCAGTTCTCTTTAATATCTTCATTGTCCTTATAAAGGAAATGTAGTACGGTACCATCTTCAGCTACTAACTTATCATGGATGTACTCAGGATCTGCTGCCCAGGTAAAATCATGAACTTTAGGTGCTTTGAAATGCCAGGTTAGCTTGTCCCCTTTTTTTCTCTTTACCTTAGTTCCTTCTTCTTCGTAGTTGTATCCGATTTCCTGAGGATTTTGAAGATATCCTGTACTTCCCAGGATATAATCCTTATCGATACTAATCTTTACATCAAAATCTCCCCATACTCCATGAAATTCACGGGCAACATAAGGATCTGCATGCCATCCCTGGAAGTCATATTCTGCCAGTTTAGGATACCACTGACTCATAGAAAGCGCTACACCTTCAGAGCTGTTTCTACCAGATCTTCTAATCTGTTCCGGAACCTGACCTTCAAATTCCATGTTGAATTTTACTTTTTTACCAGGAAGAATTGGCTCAGCAAGTTCTACTTCCAGAACAGTTCCAACTTCTTCATAATCTAATGCAGTTCCATCCTGAGTTAGAGAGTTTACTCTCAAATAACCAATCTGGTCTTCAGAAAGATCACTAATACGGCTTACTCTTTTTGGTTCTTCCTCAGTACCTTCATTTCTAACCATTCTACCATCTGGATCTACAATACTTTCCAGTCTGGCATTCATTTCTGAACCTGGCTGAAAGGCATTAAAGTACAGGTGATAAAAAACTCGGTTAAGAGTGTCTGGGGAATTGTTGGTATAGGTCAATTCCTGAGTACCGGTGAATTTGAAATTCTCCACATTTACATCCACATCCATTTTGTAATCTACATGCTGCTGCCAGTAGGAAGTGTTGTTCTGTGCCTGAATTACTCCGGCGGTAAGTAGTATTAAGCTGAAAAAAATATTCTTCATTCTAGTTATTTTTTGAAATTTGATCTGCTAAAATTAAGGCGTTATATAGATTAGCCATTTTTCCTGAAGTTGAAATAGTCTGGAATTTTTTAGTATTACTGGTATCTCCACCAAGTACTACAGTTGCTTTTGTAGAAATACCACTATCCATGATTATTTGTTTTACCTGCCCCGCAGATAATTTTGGGTAATAACCTCTTATGATCGCCGCGATTCCTGCAACTGCTGGTGATGCCATAGAAGTTCCCTGAAGATACTCGTAAGTATCGTTTGGTGTTGTAGACCAGATCTTGGTTCCAGGCGCGAAAACATCTACGTTAGTAGCTCCATAGTTAGAAAATGTCGCGATAAGATTCGCTCCATACTCATAATTCAATGCACCAACTGTTAGAAAATTATCACTGATCTCTGTAGTTTCCTGCGGATTCTGGTCGTTAGGATAAACCCTTTTTTTGTCAAGATCTATTCCTTCATTTCCAGCGGCATTTACGATAAGAACATCTTTATCTGCCGCATATTTTATGGCATCGATCACCCATTCCGGGTTTTGAGAAAAGTATTTTCCAAAACTTGTATTGATGACTTTCGCCCCGTTATCCACGGCATAACGAATTCCCAGTGCGATGTCTTTATCATACTCATCACCATCTGGCACAGCTCTTACTGCCATGATCTTAGCATTGCTGGCAACTCCTTTAAGCCCTACGGAATTATTTCTGTTAGCTGCAATGATCCCGGCAACGTGTGTTCCATGCTTGGCATCTTCTTTCTTTGGATCTGGTCCTGAAACTTTGTTGTTTCCATAGTTGGTATCGGTGATATCATAAGGATCGTCACCCACAACAGCTCTACCATCCAGGTTTAGATTAAAGTGAGTATCAAGACGACCACCGAAATATTCCACACCTTCATTGATCTCCTTGATCACTTCTGGTATACTCTCGTTCACGTTGCTCTGCATTTGCCCAACGATCATTTTTGCCTGTTGCAGTTCCTGGGTTTCAGGTTTGAAATCCAATACCTGCTTTTTAGTATAATCTTCAGTTCCCAGAGCTTTGGTCATAGCTGCATGTGCATTTTTCACCTGCTGTAGGATCTGGGTATACTGCTGCTGAGTTTGCTGAGCTTCCTGGTATTCCTTATCGTATTCTTTTTTAGCTTCCAGGTACATATTGTATTCTTCCCTGTCTGCAGTGCTTATGCTACTCTGGGATTTCCCTTCATATTTGGGTTTTAATCGCTTGATGATACGAGTAAACTCCATGTTTTCTTCCACGGCATCCCCTAGAAAGTTCCAGCCATGCACATCATCAATAAAACCATTATTATCATCATCTTTTCCATTTCCAGCGATCTCGTCCTTATTAGTCCAGATCACCCCTTGCAGATCTTCGTGTGTAATATCTATACCGCTGTCCACAACTCCTACGATAACCGTTGAAGGTTTGTTGTTTTTAATAATTTCAGCATAGGCTCTATCCACGCTCATTCCCGGAATAGTGTCCCTGGAAAGATCTGAATTGGTCCAGTCTTTCAACTGGGCATCTGTAAGGTCCTTTACTTTTAAAGGAATAGAATCAATATTGCTTACTGGTGTGGAAACTACTCTTGGAGCAGTACTGCTACATGCAGTTAAAGCGCCGGCTGCCAGGATGGTCAGGAACGGCTTATAAACAGGTATTCTCATAGTTGTTTTAATTGAATAATTCGTTGAAGGTATAAGTCTGATCGTGTCTTACTCCCTTTTCGGTATTTTTTAGAGTTATTATTTCATTATGAGCGTCATGCTCCATGAACAGGTAATAATTTTCATTTGCTGCTGTTTGCAGAAATTTCTCTTTTTCAGCAAGCGTTAATAGTGGTCTGGTATCAAAGCCCATGACATAAGGTAAGGGAATATGTCCCACGGTTGGAAGAAGATCTGCCATAAAAACCAGTTTCTTACCCTTGTAGTCAATATGCGGAATCATTTGCTTATCTGTATGTCCGTCTACCAGAAGCGATTCGAAGCCAAGATGATCTGCTTTGCAAAATTCACTGTTTCCCTCCCGCTCCACGAAATGAAGTTTTCCGCTTTGTTCCATTGGAAGAATATTTTCTTTCAGAAATGAAGCTTTTTCGCGTGCATTTGGATTCGTAGCCCATTCCCAGTGATCTTCATTGCTCCAGAACCTGGCATTATTGAATGCCGGTTCATAACCTGTACGTTCTTTATTCCACTGGATACAACCTCCACAATGGTCAAAATGCAGGTGAGTCATAAAAATATCTGTAATATCATCACGATGAAAACCATGCTCCTTAAGTGAACTATCTATAGTATGCTCACCCCAAGGGTAGTAATAGCTAAAGAATTTTTCACTTTGCTTATCACCCATTCCGGTATCAATTAGAATAAGTTTATCACCATCCTCAATGAGCAAACATCGGGCAGCAATATCGATCATATTATTCGAGTCGGCAGGATTGGTACGGGTCCAGAGACTTTTCGGGACCACTCCAAACATAGCTCCACCATCTAATTTAAAATTTCCGGCTTGTATAGGATAAAGGGTCATTCAGAATAAATTTGAAGATTTCTCCGCAAAATAGAAAATCTCATAGCTAATTCGAATTATTTTCTAAATGATTTAACAGCCTCGTAATAATGTTAGGCTTTTAATAATAAGCTTTGATAGTAAAACATTTTTAATATTTTTAGCAATCTTAAGCAAATACAGAATCTATGGTTGAATTGGCAGGAATAGTGATCCTTGGGATATTGGCACAGTGGGCAGCATGGCGGTTTAAGATCCCTGCTATTTTGCCATTAATACTTGTAGGTCTTGCTGTAGGACCAATTTCTACTTTTTTTACTGAAGATGGTTCCAAAATTATTGAACCAATCTGGAATGGTGAGTCCGGACTATTTCCTGGTGAAAGCCTTTTCTATTTCGTTTCCCTGGCGATCGGGATCATTCTTTTCGAAGGTGGATTAACACTGCGGAAGGGCGAAATTCTTAATGTTGGCCCGGTGATCATCAAGTTGATAACCATAGCCGTGATCGTTACTTTCTTTGGAGCCGGTGTGGCAGCATACCTGATATTTGACCTTAGCTGGCAGATCTCTTTCTTATTTGCGGCGCTTATCATTGTAACCGGTCCTACCGTTATTACCCCTATTCTTCGGAATATTCCCTTAAAGTCTGATATCTCAACTATTCTGAAATGGGAAGGAATTCTAATCGATCCTATTGGTGCACTTGTAGCGGTATTAATGTTTGAGTTTATTAGCGCTGGTACCGGAACAGAATTCACAGAAACAGCATTGATAGAATTTGGAAAGATCGTCCTGTTTGGATTTACCTTTGGATTCACCTTTGCTCACGCTCTGGCTTTTGCCATCAAAAAGAATGTGATCCCTCATTATTTACTGAATGTTCTAACGCTAGCAACCGTGCTGGGAGTTTTTGTACTGGCAGATCTTTTCGCACATGAAAGCGGACTGTTAGCCGTGGTAGTAATGGGAATGGTGATGGGAAACATCAACCTTCCAAACCTGAAAGAATTACTTTATTTTAAAGAATCTCTAAGCGTACTGCTTATTTCGATCCTGTTCATACTACTTGCTGCGAATATCAATGTTGAAGATTTGATGCTGGTTTATGATATCAAAGCATTGATCCTGTTTGCTACGGTGGTACTCATCGTTAGACCTCTGGGCGTATTTGTGAGCAGTATAGGCTCTTCACTTAAATTCAACGAAAAACTATTTATAAGCTGGGTTGGACCACGTGGTATCGTAGCCGCAGGTATCGCTTCTCTCTTCGGAATTGAACTTTCTAATCAAGGCGTTCCTGGAGCAGAATATATCACTCCGCTTGTGTTTATGATCGTACTGGGAACAGTTCTTCTGAATGCGACCACAGCCCGATTATTTGCTCAATTGGTGGGAGTTTTTCTGAAGAATTCTCAGGGAATCTTAATCATTGGAGCATCTACTATTTCAAGATTGATTGGTAGTTATCTGAAGAAGAACAACAGACATGTAGTCTTGGTTGATAGTAATGGCACAAATATTAAAAAAGCACAGGAACTTGGATTGGATGCGATCCAGGAAAATGTTTATTCAGATGATCTTATCAATAATATTGAATTAAGTGATATCGGTTACTTGATGGCCATGACTGGAAATACGGAAGTAAACCTGAATGCCATTGAAAAGTTCAGAAAGCATTTTGGAGAAAATGGGTCTTTTAGAGTAGTTTCTTCAGATGAAATGTATGATCCTGAAAACAATCCTAAAGAAGGACTGTTCTCGCAAACCGATGATTATATTAAGCTAACAAATCTTGCCAGAAAGTATCCTTCAATTCATGAAATTGAACTGAATTCCAAGGAGCACTATGAAGGGCTTATAGAGATAAGTAAAACCGATTCTGATATCATTCCACTATTTGTAAAAGATGAGGAAGGAGAACTTAGTATTATTCCTTCTAACAGCCTGGAAGTAGAAATTGAGGAAGGTTTTATGATGGTTTATCTTGGAAAGGAACTGGAAACAGGAGACAGCGAAGAAAAAGAGAACATTGAAAGGAATATCCAGGAGGAAAATTAATTACTCCTCCTCTAATTTTTCAATTAGTTCATCGGTCACTTCCAGTGTATGAAATACGTTCTGAACGTCATCGTCATCTTCAAATTTTTCGATGAGGTTCAAGATTTTGATAGCATCTTCCACTGGCAATTCAGTAGTATTTAAAGGTATACGCTGTACTTCAGAATTTTTAGGTTCTATTTTAAGTTCTTCAAGTTTTGAAGACATCATTCCAAAATCATTGAAATCTGTATAAACTGTTAGATAATCGTCTTCCTTATCAAAACTTGATGCACCACCTTCAATAAGCTCCAGTTCCAGTTCTTCAAGTTCTATTTCGATATTTTTATTTTCTAATACAAAAACTCCTTTTTTATCAAAAAGAAACTCCAGAGAACCATTGGTGCCTAGACTTCCGCCATTTTTAGTGAAGATGGAACGAACTGAAGCTACAGTTCTATTGGTATTATCTGTTGTAGCTTCCACAAAAATGGCAATTCCATTTGGTCCATAGCCTTCAAAAGTGACCACTTCATAATGATCGGCATCTGCGCCACTAGCCTTCTTGATCGCACGTTCTATGGTATCCTTGGGTATATTGACGCCTTTGGCATTCTGGATGGCATTACGCAAGGCGGGATTAGCTTCAGGATCTGGTCCTCCGCCTTCTTTTACGGCAACTGTGATCTCTTTGATCGCCCTGGTGAATTGCTTCGCTCTTTTCTTGTCCTGAGCTCCTTTACGATGCTTGATATTTGCCCATTTGCTATGTCCAGCCATTTGTAGTCTGTAGTTTTTGGTTTGTAGTCGATAGATTTTCTATCGAAAAATCCCTTATCACAAAATTAAAAAAATGGAGCAGAATGAATAAAAGAAGAAGACCTCACAAGTTTTGAAACCTGTGAGGTCTGTTTAATTTTTGCGTTAGGGATAGCAGTGGCAGCTTTTTGGAAGCCTTAGCGACCAAAAACTAAAACGAATAGCCCGCCGCCGACCTTAGGAAGGCGGAACGCCCGGATGATAACAATATAAAAGTTATGACTAATCGTTCAGTTTAAGAACCGCCATAAATGCTTCCTGAGGAATTTCAACGTTTCCAACCTGTCTCATTCTCTTTTTACCTTTTTTCTGCTTTTCAAGAAGTTTACGTTTACGGGAAATATCACCACCATAACATTTCGCGGTAACATCCTTACGTAAAGCTTTTACCGTTTCACGGGCAATGATCTTCGCACCAATTGCGGCCTGTATTGGAATATCAAATTGTTGTCTCGGGATCAATTCCTTCAGTTTCTCGCACATTTTCTTTCCAATATCATACGCGTTATCCACGTGTAATAGAGCAGAAAGTGCATCTACCGTATTCGCATTCAGAAGTACGTCTACTTTTACAAGTTTAGACTGGCGCATTCCAATTGGAGAATAATCGAAAGAAGCATAACCTCTGGATACAGTTTTCAACCTGTCATAGAAGTCGAAAACAATTTCTGCCAAAGGCATGTCGAAAGTCAGCTCAACTCTTTCTGTAGTAAGATAGGTCTGGTTGGTAATTTCTCCACGCTTTTCAATACATAGAGACATTACGTTCCCTACATAATCAGACTTTGTAATGATCGTAGCCTTAATAAATGGCTCCTCAACCCTGTTCAATGTAGAAGGTTCAGGAAGGTCAGACGGATTATTTACCAGTAAAGCCTCATCTGGATTTTTATTGGTGTAAGCCTGGTAAGAAACGTTGGGAACAGTTGTGATCACGGTCATATCGAACTCACGTTCCAGTCTTTCCTGAATAATTTCCAGGTGTAACATTCCAAGGAATCCACAACGGAAACCAAAACCTAAAGCTGCAGAACTTTCAGGAGTAAAAACCAGCGAAGCATCGTTCAGCTGAAGTTTCTCCATAGAAGCTCTCAATTCTTCGTAATCTTCAGTATCTACAGGATAAATTCCGGCGAAAACCATTGGTTTTACATCCTCAAAACCTGCGACAGCTTCCGTAGTTGGATTCACTGCGCTGGTAATAGTATCACCAACTTTTACCTCGCGAGCATCCTTAATACCCGTGATGAGGTAACCAACATCACCGGTTTTGATCTCTTTTCGCGGGAATTGTTTTAAACGAAGTGTTCCCACTTCATCGGCATCATATGTTTTATTGGTCGCAACAAACTTGATCTTTTCACCTTTTCTAATAGATCCATTAATAACTCTAAAATAAGTTTCAACACCTCTAAACGGGTTATAAACAGAGTCAAAGATCAATGCTCGAAGTGGAGCATCAACTTTTCCTGTTGGAGCAGGAATTCTGGAAATAATAGCATCAAGAATCTCTTTGATCCCAATACCTGTCTTTGCACTTGCCGGGATAACATCTGAAGCGTCACAGCCTAAAAGATCCACGATATCATCTGTCACCACCTCAGGATTTGCACTAGGGAGATCCACTTTATTTAGTACCGGAATGATTTCAAGATCGTTCTCAAGAGCAAGATAAAGATTTGAAATAGTTTGAGCCTGAATACTTTGAGCTGCATCTACTACCAGTAAAGCACCTTCACATGCAGCAATAGAACGGGATACTTCATAAGAAAAATCCACGTGTCCCGGAGTGTCGATAAGGTTTAGCGTGTATTCTTCACCTTCATGAACATAATCCATTTGTATCGCATGAGACTTAATAGTGATCCCGCGTTCCCGTTCCAGGTCCATACTGTCCAGCAGTTGTTCCTGTTTTTCACGCTCGGTTACAGTCCCGGTAAAATCCAGCAGGCGATCTGCCAGTGTACTTTTCCCGTGATCGATATGCGCGATTATGCAAAAATTTCGAATGTTCTTCATCTCCAGTATTTGTATCCTTAGGCCTAAAAATTCAGGTAATTTTAAGACTACAAATATAATTGAATTAATAGTCTTATATAAAATTTCAAGTTTATGTTTGTTTCGCTGTGTGAAAGCATTCGATAATGCTATTTTAGAGCTTGTAAATTTCTTTGCTGAAGTCTATACCACAAATGCATTACATCAAAAAACTGACTATGGATTTCCTGAAACCCGATACTGAAAAGACATCAAATTATGATCATCTCGAAAAGATGAATACTGCAGAACTTCTGAAGAATATCAACAAGGAAGATCAAACGGTGGCTGAAAGTGTGCAAAAAGTAATTCCGGCAATTGAAGTTCTGGTAGATAGGATCGTGGAAAAAATAGGAGCAGGAGGAAGGCTTTTTTATATTGGAGCAGGTACGAGTGGCCGGCTGGGAGTTCTGGACGCTTCAGAATGTCCGCCCACTTTTGGGGTTGAGCCTGGAATTGTAATTGGTCTCATTGCCGGTGGCGACACTGCTTTGAGGAATGCTGTTGAAAATGCAGAAGATGATAGGGAGCAGGCATGGAAAGATCTTCAGCAATATGAGATTTCTTCAAAGGATGTCCTGGTAGGCATCGCCGCATCTGGAACCACGCCCTATGTAATTGGCGGAATTGATAAAGCCAGAGAGCATAATATAATTACGGGTTGTGTTACCTGTAGTTCCGGAAGTCCGTTGGCAAATGCTTCGGAATTCCCATTAGAAGTGATTACCGGGCCAGAATTTGTTACGGGAAGTACCAGGATGAAAGCAGGAACAGCGCAGAAAATGGTGTTGAACATGATTACAACTTCTACCATGATCAGGTTAGGAAAGATCAAAGGAAATAAAATGGTAGATATGCAGTTATCCAACAAAAAGCTGGTGGGACGTGGCACCCAGATGATCATGGATGAATTACATATAGACGAAGAGCAGGCAAAAGCATTATTATTAGAGCATGGTAGCGTAAGACTGGCGATCGCTAATTTTCAACAGCACAATTAATGATCAGATCTTTAAAATTTTATAAATCCTTATCGCTGATTCTTCTGGCGTTTTTCGCCTATTCCTGTAAATCCACCAAAAATGTTGCTGTAGCTGAAAAGCAATCTGAGACAACAGATACACTGGTTCAGAAGGAGATGGAAAGTCCTCAAGTTTCAGAAGAAATTACGGAAAATAGGTTTATTGAAGCACCGCTTGATATAGCCGAATTTAGAGCAGCCTGGATCGCAACGGTTGCAAATATCAACTGGCCGAGTAAAGCAGGATTATCTACTGAAGTACAGAAAAAGGAAGCCCTGGAAATGCTTGATTTTCTTGAAGAGAATAATTTCAATGCGGTCATTTTACAGGTTCGGCCGCAGGCTGATGCACTATATCAAAGCGAACTGGAGCCATGGTCCTATTTTCTTACCGGCAAAAGTGGCAAGGCACCAGAACCCTATTACGATCCGCTCGATTTCTGGATAGAACAGGCTCATTTAAGAGGTCTGGAGCTTCATGTCTGGCTCAATCCTTATCGCGCGCATCATACCACCGGTAAGGAGATTGGGAAAAAATCTATTGTAAAGACCCATCCTGAACTCGTAATGGAATTGAAGAACGGGATGTGGTGGATGGATCCAGGAAGTGAAAAGGTGCAGGAACATTCAGCAGCAGTAGTAATGGACATTGTGGAACGCTATGATATCGATGCCGTTCATTTTGATGATTATTTCTATCCCTATGCTTCCTATAACGGAAAAAACGGATTCCCGGATGATGCAAGTTTCCAAAAATATCTAAATAGTGGAGGTGAACTTTCCAAAGCCGATTGGAGGCGTAAAAGCGTTAATGATTTTATTGAAAGAATTGCCGGTGAAATTAAAGCTGAAAAGTCTTTCGTAAAATTCGGGATTAGTCCGTTTGGGATCTGGAGACCTGGTTTTCCTGCAAGTATCAAAGGAATGGACCAGTATGAAGAATTATATGCAGATGCTAAATTATGGCTGAATAAGGGCTGGATCGATTATTTCACTCCGCAACTCTACTGGCCCACGGCAAAAGTAGGGCAGAGCTTTCCAGTTTTACTGGGTTGGTGGGAATCTGAAAATGTAGTGGGAAGACATCTCTGGCCGGGAATTAACCTTGCCCTGGATGAAGAAACACCAGGTGAAATAGCCTCACAGATCATGATCTCCCGGGGAATTCTTCCGGATAGCCCAGGTGTAGTTCACTGGAACATTGGACCGCTGATGAAAAGTGAGAAAATAAGAAATTCATTAAAAAACGGACCTTATCAACAAAATGCTCTGGTGCCAGCGAGTCCATGGTTATCCTCTGAAACTCCTGAAATTCCGCAGATCCAACTAGCTAAAACAGCTTCAGAATATACTATAAAGAATTCCAGTTTAGAGGAGCACTTCAGGTGGGTGGTATATTACCAGTACGAAAATAGTGGCTGGAACTACATAATTTTGAATAAGGAGCAGGATTTGCATTCGCTCCCAATTCAGAATAAAGACAACAATAAACTGATTAAAATAGGGATTACTGCGGTAGATCGCACCGGTGCTCAAAGTAGTTTCCAGCAATATGATCTTCAAATCCTTGATCGTATAAAATCTTAATTATGAAAACCAGATCTATAATATATTTTCTAACAGCAATACTTTTCCTGTCCTGTGGAGAATCCAATAAAGAATCGGCTAAAAATAGTCAGGTCGAAGAAATCGTAGAACAAACCAGAACTGAATTTGCTCCAGACAAACGGGTAGCACTTTTTTATATTTCTGCGGAAGAAGATAAGAATGGAATCATTCTCAAAGGGGAAACCAATTCAGAAGAAGCTAAGAATAGACTTTTATCAGATCTTGATTCGGCAGGGGTTAATTATAAAGACAGTATTCAGGTTTTACCTTCCGAAGCATTGGGAGAAGAGCTTTACGGGATCATCGACGTTTCGGTAGCTAATTTAAGAGGAGATAGCAAGCATTCTTCTGAACTGGTGACTCAGGCCACCCTCGGAACTCCTGTAAAGATCTGGAAACGGACCGATGAATGGTATTATATTCAAACTCCAGACGATTATCTTTCGTGGGTCGACCACGGAGGAATTACGACGATGAACGAAAGTGATTTTAATAACTGGAAAACTTCAGAAAAGATCATTATCACCAAAGCTTATGGGAGTTCCTATGCTAAGCCTGATCTTGATTCTAATCCCGTTACAGATCTGGTAACCGGTGCAGTCCTGGAATTGCTGGAAGATTCAAGAGATTTTTTTAAAGTAAGATATCCCGATGCTCGCGAAGCCTATGTTTCTAAAAACGATGCGAAGAACTACGTGGAATGGTTACAGAATTTGGAACCTGATGGCGAAAGTCTAACGAGGGTTTCAGAAAAACTGATGGGATTACCTTATTTATGGGGAGGCACCTCTGCGAAAGGAGTGGATTGCAGCGGATTTACCAAGACGATCTATTTTATGAATGGCATGGTTATTCCAAGGGATGCTTCTCAACAGGTTAAGGAAGGAACGTTGATAGATGAACAATCAGATTTCAGCAAACTGGAAGTAGGGGATCTACTGTTCTTTGGGAGACCGGCAACAGATTCTACTTCGGAAAAAGTTGTACACGTAGGAATGTGGATAGGTAATAACGAATTTATTCATTCCTCAGGAGATGTTCATATTAGCAGTGTAGATGATAAAGCTGAAAACTTTGATGAATTCAACAAAAGTCGATACCTGAGAACTAAGAGATATCTTGATCAACAATCAAGCGGACTCAAATACTTAAAAGATCAGGATTTTTATAACGGTAACGCAAAGTAATTTTAGGCGAAACAGTACTTTATGAAGTATTTAGGCTGATTTGTTGAACAATTGCTAATTAATTTAGCTTCAGGTCTATATAAAAGCTTTTTCTTGGTTAAAAACTCATAAAAGCTATATTTGCGATTGTTACCAAACAAACCGAACTAACCAAACATGAATATTAGAACATCTCTAAGCATTTTTTTTTGCTTTTTAAGTACACTGGTATTTTCACAAAATGAACTTTCAGGAAAGTTAACCGACCTTAATAATGACCCACTTGCATACGCCAATGTCATACTTTTAAATGCCCAGGATTCAGTTTCTGTTGTGAAAGGAACGGTGAGTGAAGAGGATGGAAGCTTTTTGCTGAAGGATATCAAGGACGATAATTACGTTTTAAAAATAACCTACGTTGGTTATGAAGACCTGCTGAAAAAGATAAGGGTAAAAGGAGACACCAATCTTAAGACTTTGAAAGTTTCACCATCTTCGGGAGATCTTGATGAGGTAACTATTCAAGCTAGAAAACCAAGAATTAGCAGGGAAGTGGATCGTATCGTGTTTGATGTGGAGAATTCTACTTTATCCTCTGGAAATACCTGGGATATTCTAAAGAAATCGCCGGGTGTGATCGATAACCAGGGACAATTGATGGTTCGAAATGCGGCAGTGCAGGTGTATTTGAATGATCGCAAGATCTATTTATCTGCTTCAGAATTGCAGACCTTACTGGAATCTTATTCCGCAGAAAACATAAAATCCATTGAGATCATTACAAATCCTCCAGCAAAATATGATGCTGAAGGTGGAGCGATCCTTAATATCACCACTAGTAAAAGTATTACTCCGGGTTACAAGGGTAGTGTAGAAGGAACTTATACTCAGGCAATCTATTCAAAATACAAGATTGGGACCAGTCATTATTTTCAGGGTGATAAGGTGAATGTATTCGCGAATTACAATTTTAGTCCGCGTAAGGATTATAAGAACGACGATTCCTATATCAATTTCATACAGGATGGGCAGCCCTTTTCCAGGTGGGACACAGATTTTACAAGGGAAACTACAAGCCAGGCACATAATGCCAACGCGATCATAGATTTTGAACTTTCAGAAAAGAGCAATCTTAACTTTTCTGTGAATGCCAATTTTTCACCAAACCGTGAATTTGATAATGATGTAATGACCGAGATGAGAAATGCTTCCGGAGCACTAGACTCCACTTTGGTTACAGACTCCGGTGTTTTTACAGATCAAAATAACGTTGCATTAAATCTTGATTATACCACCTCCTTTAAAAATGGTAGCGATCTTTCCTTAAAAGCCCATTATACAAGGTTTGACCAGGATCGTGAGCAAACTGTCTTTTCTCAATATTTCAATCCTCAGGGTCAGCGTCTCAATGCACTTGAATTTGAAACCGATGCCAGCCAGGAAATAGACATTTATACAACGCAGGCAGATTATTCCACGATGATTGGGGAATCTGTTTTTAAAAGCGGACTCAAATTTTCGTCCATAGAATCTGAAAGCGGGATCGAGTACATGAATGAGCGACGTTTAGAATCGTTGTTTGATGAACTGGGAGATGTATTTTTATATGATGAAAATATCTATGCGGCTTATCTTTCTGTAAGTCACGACTGGACAAACTGGAGTGGTAAATTTGGACTTCGCGGGGAATATACAGATAGAACAGGGGAGAGCATGAGTATTGAAACTATCAATGATCGCGAATACTTTGAATTATTTCCAACGGCATACCTGCAATATCGAGCTTCAGACAATCATAGTTTCACTTTGGATTATAGCCGTAGAATTCAACGACCACGGTACGAAAGTCTGAATCCATTCAGATACTTCCTGAATGAGACAAATTTCAACGCTGGAAACCCAAATCTTATCGCGTCCATTAGTAACAATTTTAATCTGAACTATACTTTAAATAATGCATGGTTCTTTGACTTCTATTACAAGGATCTTGGGGAAGCTCCGGAAGTCCTAGTATTTCAGGATAATCAGAACCTTACCATTCGTAATGTGAATCAGAATCTGCTGGATTCTAAATCCTATGGAATTGATATTTTTCACGGGACGTCTATTACAGATTTCTGGTATGCACAATTTTTTACTTCGCTATTCCGTATGGAAAATACGTTGCTTGCCCTCGAGAGTAATAATGCTGAAGTAACGATAGAAGCTGAAGGTGTTCAGGCATACGTCTATAATATCTTTACGTTGTCCCAGGATGGTACTTTTGAGGGAACTTTGTTTGCACAATATCTTTCAGATTATCTATCTGGATCTTACAATCTGGAGCCAATGACCACTGTAAGTATTGGTTTAAGAAAGACGTTATGGGATAATAGAGCAGAGCTAAGTTTAAATGTGAACGATATATTTAATTCTACGAACACACGCCTTACTTCAGAATATTTAAACCAGAGCAACAGTTTCTTTTCTTTTTCTGAAAACAGGAATGTACAGATAGGTTTCAAATATAACTTCGGAAACTTCAGGCTGAGTGACAATCAGCGTACGATCGATGAAGCTGAAAGAGAACGATTAAGACCATAATTTTTACTTCCGGTTTATTTCTTAATTTTGCAGCATAAAACTGAAAGGCTTTGGCTAAAATTGGAAATATAGATGTAGGAGACTTCCCGTTGCTGTTAGCACCGATGGAAGATGTGAGCGATCCACCATTTCGCGCATTATGCAAGGAGCAGGGCGCAGATGTGGTGTATACTGAATTTATTTCTTCTGAAGGACTTATTCGCGATGCTGCGAAAAGTACCATGAAACTTGATATTTACGAAAAAGAACGACCAGTTGGGATACAGATATTCGGGGCAAACCTGGAGTCGATGTTACAGTCTGTTGAGATCGTTGAAAAATCTGGTCCGGATATTATAGATATCAACTTTGGTTGCCCGGTGAAAAAGGTGGTTTCCAAAGGCGCCGGAGCCGGTATTCTGAAAGATGTGGATTTAATGGTTTCTTTAACTGAAGCAATGGTGAAGCATACCAATTTACCAATCACCGTAAAAACCCGTTTAGGTTGGGATCACGATTCTATAAAGATCCTTGAAGTCGCTGAAAGATTGCAGGATGTAGGCTGCAAGGCTATTTCTATCCATGGTCGAACCAGAGCTCAAATGTACAAGGGCGAAGCCGACTGGAATCCAATAGCACAAGTAAAGAATAATCCTCGTATGCATATTCCGGTTTTCGGAAATGGCGATGTGGACTCTCCAGAGAAAGCCATGCTAATGCGTGATGAATTTGGACTTGATGGTGCAATGATTGGTCGCGCAAGTATTGGATATCCGTGGTTCTTTCGGGAAGTAAAGCATTATTTTGAGACCGGAAAACATATGGCACCTCCAACGCTGGAAGAGCGTGTGGACGCTGCCAGACGTCACTTGCAGATGTCTATCGACTGGAAAGGGGAACGTTTAGGGGTATTTGAAACCCGTCGTCATTATACCAACTATTTTAAAGGAATTCCGCACTTTAAGGAGTATCGTATGAAAATGGTGACCAGTGATGATTCTGTAGACGTATTTAAGGTTTTTGATGAGGTAGAGAAGGAGTTCGCAGGTTACGAATTCGCTTAATTATTTTAAAGCTTTTCTGGTAGTTCCTGCCGCAATGTAGGAAGCAATAAAACCAAGAGTAAAGATCGTAGCTACAACGATAATTACATTTTTCGCACGCATTTGTACAGGATAAGGCAGGCTTGGGGTGATCATTACCAGGTCAAATTGCATTTGTAAAATTATAAGGACAATAGCAAAACCAAGGCCTAAAAGTCCGCCCAAAACGGTCATCAACATCCCCTGGTAAAAAAAGATATTTCTTATTTGTCTAGTAGTAGCACCAAGACTGTGCAGAGTCTTCATATTTTCTCGTTTATCCAGGATCATAACGATTATTGAACCTACCACATTAAATAACGCGATGGTAAGTACCAGCGTGAAAATAAGGTAAACAAAGAGGTTTTCAGAATTTAGCATTTTGTTCAGCGCATCATTCAATTCTTCACGGGTTTTGATCTGTACATTATCGCCCAGTACTGCAATAATCTCTTCTGAAATTCTGTCGAGATCTGCTTCCGAAGAAATTTTAAATTCCACGCCTGTAACTTCATCAGGCTGCATACTTAGCAGATCACGGGCAAAATTGATATTGGTAAAAACATATTTTGAATCCAGCTCTTCATTAACGCTATAAACCCCGCTAACAATGGTCTGCCGGGTGGAAAAAGCATTCTGGATATTGGTCATGGTTACCTGTCCTTTTCCCGGTTTGGGAACCATGATCTTCAGTAAATTCTGATAATTGAATGTGCCAATATCAAGCAGGCGGGAGAGTCCGTTTCCAATAACCACCTGCGGCTCGCTTTTAGTAAGCCATGTGCCAAAAACAATGGCACTATCGATCTTGTTAACCTGCTGGTAATTGGCGTCCACACCTTTGATATAGGCAGGATTTGACTTCTGTTTATAGCTAAGAATGACACGTTCCTCAATAACCTGAGTTAGCTCTTCGATCCCTTCGATTTTCAATAACCTGTCTTCCTGCTCCTCAGATAACTGAATAATTTTTCCAGTATCTGGTAAGGCTTTAAGATCGGGATCGAATTCATTCGAAAAGGAAAGGCTGAAATCGCGTAGTCCTGAGAATCCGCTTAATACGATAAATAATGAAAATGCTCCCGCAAAAACTCCAATTGCCGCGATAATAGTAATGATATTGATCGCATTGCTCTTGCTCTTTGTGAACAGGTAGCGTTTGGCAATATAGAGTGGGAACTTCAACTTAAGATTTTTTCCTCTTGTCTAATAGATCTGGATTGGATACAGGATCCTCTTTTCCTTTGATAGATTTTTCAATTCCGTCGATATATTCCAGAGAATCATCTACAAAGAAACTAAGATCGGGCATTTTTCTTAGCTGATGCCTGGTTCGCTGCGCCATTTCATGCTTGATCTTATACTTATTCTCATTGATCTCCTCAATGACTTCCTGTTGATGTTTAGAAGGGAAAATGCTAACATATGCTTTCGCAATCGAGAGATCTGTAGTTACCCGAACTTTTGAAACTGAGATCAAAATTCCTGTACGCCCGCTTTCTCTTAGTGAGTTTTGCAGAATGTCTGCCAGGTCCTTCTGCAACAATCCACCTATCTTCTTCTGTCTGTTTGTTTCTTCCATACTACAAAAGTAAAATTTTTAACTGTGATTCTTCTTCATTCGTATGAATTTGAATAGTCTAAGCTGAAATATGGATATTTGTAACTCAAAATGTGAATTCATGAAAAAGATAGAACATATAGGTATTGCGGTAAAAGATCTGGAAGCTGCTAACCGAACCTATAAAGCGATCTTAGGTGCAGAGCACTACAAAACCGAAGAAGTAGATGGGGAAGGTGTAAATACTTCTTTTTTTAAGATTGGTGATAGTAAGATCGAATTACTTGCGGCTACCAGGGATGATAGCCCGATTGCAAAATTTCTGGAGAAGCGGGGAGAGGGTATACATCACATGGCCTTTCTGGTAGACGATATTGAAAAGGAGATAACCCGTTTAAAATCTGAAGGTTTCAGGTTGCTAAATGAAATTCCAAAGCAGGGTGCCGATAATAAAATCGTAGCATTTATGCATCCTAAGGATGGTAACGGAGTACTGGTTGAGCTTTGCCAGGAAAAATAGAATTAATTTGTTTGGTGCGTAAGAGGCAATTATCTAAATTTGCGCTCGCGATACGAATACGTATCAGGTCCCATAGCTCAGTTGGTTAGAGCACCTGACTCATAATCAGGTGGTCCTTGGTTCGAGCCCAAGTGGGACCACTAGTAAAATCAAGGCTTCACAGATTCAGTTCAGTGAAGCCTTCTTTTTTCACACGTATTTCACACGTAGAATAATAAAAAAGTGGTGAAAAATAATTTTTGCATTCAAATAAATACAATTCTCATCTACTTCAATTAATTTAAATTATTCTCATAAAATTTGCTATAAATACATGCAAAATGATGTATTATCATTAAAAATACTGTTTTGATGAATATTTCGTAATTATAAAATGTTTGCTTACTTTTAGGAGACTATGTCATTACTGGTCTATTTTGAAAGAGGATAATAAATATATAAGAGTCGGCACCCAGTATTTTAAACTGGTGAAAATTCCTACCATTTCCGGTCATACGAACCAGAGTTTAATCGCCTGGAATATTGAAACCATTCGCCAGGATCACGGAAAGACCTTTCTGGCCAAGATTCCTAAATATGATGGTTTTACCTGTATTCCGGATCATTTAAACTTTCAACCTACCTACCATAATTTCTATAATACCTATGCTCCCCTGAGCCATCAGCCTGCTGCAGGAAGTATAAAACTTTCCTTAGAATTTGTAGCACATATATTCGGAGAACACCGGGAACTAGGCTTAGATTATCTAAAGCTACTGTATACCAAACCCACTCAGATTCTTCCCATTCTTTGCCTGGTATCCCAGGAGCGATCCACAGGGAAGAGTACATTTTTGAAATGGCTGAAGAATATCTTCCAGGGAAACCTTACCTATCTGCTTAATGATGATTTCAGCAGTCAGTTCAATTCAGACTGGACCAACAAACTTCTGATCTGTGTGGATGAAGTCTTATTTAATAAAGAAGAACTCACCGAACGAATAAAATTTCTAAGTACCACTAATTATAATAAGCTTGAAGCAAAGGGAAAGGATAAACGAGAAGCAGAATTTTTTGGCAAGTTTATCCTCTGCAGTAATAATGAAGAAAACTTCATTAAGATCGATCAGCATGAAACCCGGTTCTGGGTGTTGAAAGTACCCAAGGCCCAAAAAGAGAAAACGGAATTACTGGAATCTCTCAACCTTGAGATCCCTGCCTTTCTACATTTCCTAAAAAATCGGGAGATGCAAAGCAGCAAAAAAACACGCATGTGGTTTACCGCTGAGCAAATAGAAACAAAGGCATTGCGTAAACTGGTGCATAATAATAGAAACAGGGTAGAGAAGGAGCTGGCCAGTTTACTCTTAGCTGTTATGGAATCGGATGATTCTAATGAGCTAAAGTTATGTCCGGTGGATGCATTGAATGGATTAGGCAAATCCCGAATTCGAACCGATTTGACCCAGATTCGGAAAATCTTTAAAAAGGACTGGAACCTTACCAATCAACCCAACTCGAATCGCTATCTGAGGTTTGTGATGTACGCTGATGGGGATATTCTTTGGAAGGAAGCTAAGGGACGCTATTTCACTATAACTAAAATGTTTTTGCAGGAACAGTTTGAGGATCCAAAGGCAAGCTAAATACTGCCGGCTCAAACAAAAATGATGAATTGATGACAAAATGATGACGGGGAACCACCAGTTTTTACGGGGGCTCCCGGTAGCTGTCATCGTTTCATCATTTTCAAATAGATTTTCTAGAGGTAGGGTCGTTGGTTTTCTCTTTTTTTTGATGAATTGATGACAGAGTAAGATGAGACCAGTAATAGTAAGGTTTAAGACTGTCATCATTTTGTCATCAAAGTGTCATCAAAATAAAAATGATGACAGAAATTAAGAAAATACGAGATACTAAATGAAGCTAAATACCAACAATGAAAATGCTATTGAAATAAAAAAAGGAGCGTCTTCATCAGTTTACCTAAACAAAACCCCGTCCATGGGTGAGGGCTTTGTTTAGGTAAAACAGGAAAGAAATAATTTAAAAAAAATAAAAGTTACTTACCTACTTACCTAAAGTAAGATCATCCCTTTAATGACAAGGCTTAAGACCAGGTAAGTAAAACTTAATTCATCTTACCTAAGTTACC
>NZ_CAJWRQ010000020.1 GCF_913046405.1 uncultured Christiangramia sp. | reverse complement strand
CAGTTTCAGTAGCAGATCAATTCATCAAGACGGGAATGTATAAGAACGTACTGGTCATTGGTAGTGAAAATCATAGTGGTGGTCTTGATTTTACGACCAGAGGGCGATCGGTTTCAGTTATTTTTGGTGATGGGGCGGGAGCAGCCGTACTCACGAGAAGTGATCACAACGGGCAGGGAATTCTTTCCACACATTTACATTCTGAAGGGAAACATGCACTTGAATTGTCACTAAAAGGACCAAGCACGAACCACTGGGTGCCAGAGATCATAGCAGAGAATCCACAAGGAGATGATATTCCTTACTATCCTTATATGAATGGGCAGTTCGTGTTTAAAAATGCGATCCAGAGATTTTCAGAAGTGATCAATGAAGGGCTTAAGGAAAACGGACTTTCAGTTTCAGATATTGATATGCTTATCCCGCACCAGGCGAATTTGAGGATATCTCAATTTGTGCAGCAGAAATTCAAACTTGCAGATGACAAGGTTTATAATAACATTCAGAAATATGGAAATACCACTGCGGCTTCTATTCCCATTGCTCTTACTGAAGCCTGGGAACAGGGTAAAGTAAAACAAGGAGATACCGTGGTGCTGGCTGCTTTTGGAAGTGGCTTCACCTGGGGAAGTGCAATTATTAAATGGTAGTGAAAAAATTGAATTTAAAAAGACCGGCAATTGCCGGTCTTTTTTTTAAACGCCTTTATAGTATTTATAAAGATCGTAAATCCCGAAGAGAATAAATCCCGCGGCGATCGCAGTTCCGAAATTATCGGTTTCTATCGCAGTTAGTTTTTGATAGAGTCTAAAGCTTCCGTAGCAAACAAAAACAATCCCAAGGATAAGATTCCATTTGTTACGTTGAGGTCTTTCTTCAAGTTCATTATTCATTATCGAAGTCATTTGGGAATGTAGACTTAGCGATCTTCAAAGCTTCGTCAAAATCTTTTTCAAAAACGAATAATAATACCATCCCGTGGGTGGAACCAAAACCAGCAAGTCTGGCCGACTCCACATCGTTTCTTATCCTCGAATGGATATTGCTTTCGCCAAAAAGTTCCTGCAAATATTGCACATTGGTTTCTGGTCCGGTATAAACTCTTTTATATTCTTCTGAAGTACTCATATTTTACAAGATAAGATTACAAAATACGAATATATCGAAGTATTCAGCTACTTAATCAAAATTTAATTAAGCGTTGAAATATTTACTGTCCCAAATTTCTGTACTAAAGTTTTTCCCCATTTTGAAGCCATAAAATATAGAGATCCCGGCAAACCATTTGAAGATAAAAAAGAATATCATAAAAAACTGAGTAGTGGATTGCTGCGGACTAAATAAACCATCGGGAACCAAAAGAGCGGTAAGAAAGCTGGTGATAAGTAATAGCGCAAGAAAATTCTCAAGAGTTTTAAAGGGCCACATGATCATTCTTCTTAAAGGATGGAGATCATTTCCCCATTTATGGATGAGGTAATAATAATCATTCCCCATTGGAGCAAATAATAGTGGATCATCAGCATTCTTCAGCTTAAACAACTTAGAAGGAGCTATGATCTTAAAACCTTTTAAAGTAGTGTCATGTTCATTCTCCAGACTTTTGATCCTGGTAATCGCTTCGTAAGGAATTTCAGATTTAAACAGTCCGGAATCCAGGAACCTAAGTCTGTAAATCACACATAACTTATAGATATCATCTTTATGATAAATTCGGTTTGATTCCAACAAATCGAAATTAAGATCATTCGATTCCTCTTGTATTTCCTGAAGATTTTTCTGAATAGTTTCTTCCCGGAGGTTGTCCTGGATCAGGATCTCGCGAACCTCATCCATGATCAACTGCTCATCGATACGTTTACTCCGTGTTTTATTTAATTGATGCTGTAGATTCGTGCGGGATATTTTCAACTTCATGTTCATAGTCTTTAAGCTGTACTAAATTAATTATTAAGCTCAAGACTAACAACGACTTACTATATTTTTTGTGCTAATAATCAAAACTTTAGGAGATGTTCTATCTTGTTAAAAGAATCCCAATTGCCTTCAATTTAAAAACCGTTGAAGCAGCCTACGCGTAACTTAGATACATAATCAAAACAAATAATTATGAAAAAGTTACAATTACTAAGTTTACTAAGTTTTTTATTCATCGCGACTAGCGGTATTGCTCAAAATTCAAAGGACACTAAAATGGTTGGAGGAGCTGAAATGTACCCAACAAAAAATATCGTAGAGAATGCGGTCAATAGTAAAGATCATACAACTCTGGTTGCTGCGGTAAAGGCTGCTGAACTGGTAGAGGTATTGAGCAGTGATGGGCCATTTACAGTATTTGCTCCTACAAACAAGGCTTTTGAAGCACTTCCTGAAGGAATAGTAGAGACTTTGCTAAAAGAAGAAAACAAAAGTAAATTACAGTCAGTTTTAACGTACCATGTACTTGCAGGAGACTTTAAAGCTGCAGACATCGTAAATGCTATCAAAAAAGGAAACGGAAAAGCAACTTTCAAAACTGTAAGTGGTGCAGATATCACTGCTATGATGGATGGTAAGAATGTAAAGGTTAAAGATGCTGCTGGAAATGTAGCTACTGTAACTATTGCAGATGTAAATCAATCAAACGGAGTGATCCACGTAATTGATACAGTTCTTTTACCAACAAAATAATTCAGAATATCTGAAATTGTGAAAAAAGCGGCTATTAGCCGCTTTTTTCAGTTAAATAAAAGTCAAACCGGGTCTGTAATTTTACTATTCTGTTCTTTCCGTTTACTTTCAGAATTATAAAAAAAAGCTATGAAAAATTTGAAAACATTTCTCGTTATAAGCATTGTGGCACTAACCCTAGCTTCTTGTGGAAGTAGTGCTCCAACGGCAAAAGACGATCTAAAACAATTAAAATCTTATGACACTTATGCCTTCTTGGCGAATAAGGATACCATCCTGAATCGCAAACTGGATAATAAGGCGATCAATTCAACGATCGTGGCGACCATCAATGCGAACATGAAAGAAGAAGGTTTTAGTCTTGATAAGCTACAACCTGATGTTCTTGTGTATGTTCACCCGATGTTCGATGAAAAGGTAGCCGTAAATGCAAATCCTGTTTACACGAATTACCCATATTACAAGCCGGGCTTCTTCATCGGATCCTATTACGAAGATTACCTGTATGAAAACTATTTTACAATTCAAAGAATTAGCGGATCCAGAGTGAAGCAGGTGCCATATCGTGAGCGCTCGATTGTTATTGACCTTATAGATCGAAGAACGAACGAGATCTTATGGAGAGGAACTTCCGAAGAGACTATTGAGACTAAGAGAATGGATCGTGAGATTCGTGAATATGTTGATGAGATCTTTAAAGATCTGTAATTTGAAAAATGATCTGAAATAAAAAAACCGTACTCGATGTACGGTTTTTTTATTTTGATACTACATAGCGAATATTAGCGTAATTCTGCTTTTAGTTCCTTTTCGAATCTATACTGAAGCTTACTCATCATCTTATCTACTTGCTTGTCTGTAAGTGTTTTGTTTTCATCCTGAAATACAAAGCTAACTGCGTAACTTTTCTTGCCTTCCGGAAGGTTTTCACCTTCGTAAACATCAAACAGGCTTACATCTTTCAATAATTTCTTTTCCGTTTGTTTTGCGATTTGATCGATCTCATCGTAAGTCACAGAATTATCAAGAAGTAAAGCAAAATCTCTTCGCATGCTAGGATACTTCGGAATAGCACTAAACTTATTCTGATGTTGTTTAGCAACTTCTATGATTTCATCCCAGTTAAAATCTGCATAAACCACTTCCTGATCTATATCAAATTTCTTCAGAATTGACCTTTTAACCACACCAAAGTCTACCAGTTTAGATTTTTTCGTACTCATCTGAAGGCTTTCAGAAAATACAGAGCTTTTACCAGTTTTGGTTTTAAGTGTGTTCAAAATTCCTAATTTCTGAAAAATCGATTCGATCACCCCTTTCAGGTAAAAGAAGTTTCCAGCAGGGAAATTTGGTGCATTCCATGTCTCAGCAGTTCTGTTACCAGACATAAACAACGAAAGATGTTTCTTTTCTTCCCTGCCACTAACAAAAGAATGATAGGTCTTTCCGAATTCAAATATGCGAAGATTGCCTCGTTTCCGGTTTAGATTGTAACTAATAGCTTCCAGCCCTGAAAAAAGCATGGTTTGTCGTAAAACCGAAAGATCCTGACTTAGCGGATTCAACATTTTCACCTGGTACTCATCTCTAGCATCATCGCTAAAGTCATTATAAGCTGGCGTAGTTAGCGAGTTGGCCATGGTTTCATAGAATCCCTGTCCTATAAGCTGTTGAGCGATAAGATTCTGAATCTTGTAATCTTCGTATTTTGAGGAGTTTGCTACAGATAAACTTAGTTTATCGCCAAACTTGATGTTATTGTAACCATAGACTCTAAGGATCTCCTCGATCACATCAGACTCTCTCTGCACATCCACACGATAAGAAGGGATCGTAAGCCCCATCCCGGTTTCTGTAACATTATTCACTCTGATCTCAAGAGAAGCAAGAATAGATTTTATAGTTTCTTCCTCAAGATTCTCACCAATAAGTTTGTTAACCTTCTCAAAGGTTAGGAAAACCTGGAAATCGTCGATCTTTTTGAAATAGAGATCATCAATATCGCTAGTGATCTCACCACCGGAAATTTCTTTGATTAGCAGAGCAGCTCTTTTTAAAGCATATTCTACCGAGTTGATATCAATTCCTCTTTCAAACCTAAAGGAAGCATCGGTATTGATCGCATGTCTCTTTGCAGTTTTTCGAACGCTTACAGGGTTAAAGTACGCGCTTTCAAGAAATATTTGCGTAGTACCTTCAGTCACTCCGCTTCCATGTCCGCCAAATACTCCGGCGATACAAAGAGGTTTTTCAGCATCACAGATCATGAGGTCTTCAGCATGCAATTCGCGTTCGACTTCATCAAGTGTTGTGAATTTAGTTCCTGCCTCAACGGTCTTAACGTTGATCTCGTTACCAGCGATCTTACCGGCATCAAATGCGTGTAGTGGCTGTCCCAGTTCATGCATTACATAATTGGTAGCATCCACAATATTGTTCTTTGGAGCAAGTCCAATAGCTTTCAATCTATTCTGAAGCCATTTCGGGGATTCACCAACCTTTACATCAGAAATGGTTACCCCGCAATATCTTGGAGCAAGATTAGAATCATCTACTTTGATCTGGATCTTTAGACTTCTGCTATCAACATGAAAACTACTAACTGAAGGGGTGATGAGTTCAAGAAATTTACCCTGTTGCTGGTAGCCTGCTTTCAAGTCCCGGGCAACGCCCCAGTGACTCATTGCATCTGCACGGTTAGGTGTAAGGCCAATTTCAAAAACTTCGTCGTTCTCTACCTCAAAAAGCTCAGCAACCGGAGTTCCGGGAACCAGCTCATTATCCATCACCATAATACCTTCGTGACTCTGGCCTAAACCAAGTTCTTTTTCAGAACAGATCATTCCGTAGCTTTCTTCACCACGAATTTTTCCTTTTTTGATTTCCCAGCTTTCACCTTTCTCATCATATAGTACTGTACCAATAGTCGCCACAGGAACTTTCTGTCCTGCTGCGATATTTGGAGCGCCACAAACAATCTGTACTTCTTCACCGTTTCCAAGATTCATTCTGGTGAGGTTCAACCTGTCTGCATTTGGATGAGCTTCACAGCTTAAAACATGACCAACAACTACGCCGGCCATACCTCCTTTTACACTTTGAAAAGTATCAATACCTTCTACTTCCAGACCAAGATCTGTAAGAAGTTCTCCGGTAGTCTCTGCATTTTCAGGTAGTTTGATAAACTGTTTTAGCCAGTTGTATGAAATCTTCATGGATTAGTCTTTTTCAGCCAGCAAAGATAGTATTACAGATGGTTTTGTCATAATCTAGAATCCTATTTTGTAGACCTTAAAAAACAAAGGAGACCATTGATGTCTCCTTCGCTGTTTTAAAGTTTAAAATCTTTAATCTTTACGGGTAAGATTCATTGTTCTGGATTTGTTCCAGCCACTTTCGGTTTCTTCATAAACTGCCCATTTAACCAAGCCGTCTTCTTTTGTAATATCGTGTTTAAATCTAAGCTGTTGGTTGCTATCATCGAGATAGCTCTCTACGATCTGGTATTGATCTGGTCCCATTTCCTTTACTTTCATCTTTGAATTTGAAATTCCTTCAGGCGCATTTCTTCGCATAAAGACCACATCAAATTCATCTTCCAGTGGATTGTACACCATGACTCTTTTACAACATGGCTTACTATCACCTGTATCATGATCCACAACCAGCATGGAACCAGCTTCATCAAACGAAATACGGTTTGAACTATTGGTCGTATTCATAACTTCACCATTCTGGTAAACCTGGGTTTCATTATTCCAGTTACCAATTAGAAAGTTAAGTTGTTTGTCCCTGTTTTCAATAATAGCAATCTTAGCCAGACCCGCTTCCATGATCAAATCATCCTGTTCATGATCATGCTTTTCAGCAATTGCAAGAGACTTTTCTATGTATTTAACTGCTTCATCTTTTTTATCCATTTCCAGCAAAACATCCGAAAAGGAATCATAAGGATTGGCTTCCTGTGGATATTCATCGATCTGAGCCTGGAACAATATTTTTGCGGCTTCCAGATCATTTTCTTCCTGCATCAATCTGTAAGCTAGAATATTCAAGGGTTCAGCCATGCCTTCGTAAGCGGTATTTGGATTGTTCTTCTGGTAGCTCTCCAAAACAGCTTTTGCACCCTGGTTCTTATAGACCTGGTAAAGTTCATCTACAGTTTCCTGCGCCTGATCCTGCGCATTCATACTAAGAATTAGAAAGAATAATAATGTTCCAATTATCCATTTAAGTTTAAAATTTCTGCCCATGATTTATTGAATTTTGTGGTTATACCGAAGCTATAAAGGGGCATTCTAAAGTACAGAATAGGTTGAGGCAATTTGCCGGGGGTAAGTCTTCTAAAGATAACTAAAATTTAATCAATTGATTGTCAGTAACTAATAAGATTCGGTTAGCTAATGTAATTCCAGATCGTTTTGTTCTTGACCAGCCGTGAATAGGCGTTTTTCACAGTGCTGTTTTTTTCATTCTCCAGGTTTGGATCTTCTTTGAGCAACCTGTTGGCATAAAATCTGGCCGATTGCAGAATTGCATTATCCTTCACGATATCTGCGATCTTCAAATTAAGAACCCCGCTTTGCTGAGTTCCCATAAGATCTCCAGGACCTCTTAGCTTCAGGTCAACTTCAGCGATCTCAAAACCATCGTTGGTAGAAGTCATTGTTTCTAATCTCGTTTTACTGTCGTTGGAAAGTTTATGACCCGTCATAAGGATGCAAAAACTCTGTTCAGCACCACGCCCCACACGTCCTCTTAACTGGTGCAACTGCGAAAGACCAAATCTTTCAGCACTTTCTATGATCATCACACTGGCGTTAGGAACATTTACTCCTACTTCGATCACGGTAGTGGCAACCATAATAGCTGTTTCTCCCTTGACAAAACGATCCATTTCAAAATCCTTATCGGCAGGTTTCATCTGGCCGTGAACAATAGAGATCTGGTTCTCTGGAAATTCTCTGGCGATACTTTCATACCCATCCATAAGATCCTTGTAATCCATTTTTTCAGATTCCTGTATAAGCGGATATACGATATAAACCTGCCGGCCTTTCTGAATTTCATCTCGGATAAAAGCAAAAACCTTTAAGCGATTGCTATCATAGCGATGAACGGTTTTAATAGGTTTACGACCCGGAGGTAGTTCATCAATGACCGAAATATCCAGATCTCCATAGAGACTCATTGCCAGAGTACGCGGAATTGGAGTTGCGGTCATAACCAGAACATGAGGTGGAATATGGTTCTTCTTCCATAACTTCGCTCTTTGTGCCACTCCAAAACGATGTTGTTCATCGATCACAGCAAGACCAAGATTTTTAAATTTTACTTTGTCTTCAAGGAGGGCATGAGTGCCAATGAGAATATGGATCTCCCCAGATTCCAGTTGTTCATGGATCTCCCGGCGTTCCCTGGTTTTAGTTGATCCCGTAAGCAATCGAATATTCAATTTTAGTTCTACACAAAGTTCTACTAAACCCTGATAATGCTGAATAGAGAGAATTTCTGTAGGAGCCATCAAACATGCCTGGAAATTATTATCGAGCGCAAGGAGCATGGACATTAAGGCAACAATGGTCTTTCCGGAACCTACATCTCCCTGTAAGAGCCTGTTCATCTGGGCGCCACTTCCCATATCACCTCGTATTTCCTTGACCACACGTTTTTGAGCATTGGTAAGTTCGAACGGTAAATGATTGCTGTAAAAGTCGTTGAAAATATGACCTACTTTGTCAAAATTGAAACCCTTGATCTTTTGTTTGTGCATAAGGTTTCTGCGTAGTAATTGCAGTTGCACATAAAAAAGCTCCTCGAATTTGAGTCGGAACTGCGCTTTTGCCAACAATTCCTGGTTCTTCGGAAAATGAATATTGAATAGTGATGCCGCCTTTCCCAGAAGTTTTAGTTCTTCCAGCAATTCCGGATTCAGACTTTCAGAAAATTTCATCCCGGTTTGTTGCAGCACTTCCTGCATCAATTTCATGATCACTCTATTAGTAACTCCTTTCTTCTGAAGTAATTCAGTAGAAGGATATACCGGTTGCATCGCTACCCTTAGATTTCTTTTATAATCTGATACCAGTTCAAGTTCCGGATGTGGCATACTGAACATCCCACTGTAAAAATTCGTTTTTCCGAAGATGACATAAGGCGTATTCAATTTGATGTTTTCCCTTATCCACTTATGGCCTCTAAACCAGACCAGCTCCATTCTTCCGGTGTCATCAACAAAATCGGCTACCAGCCGTTTGCCTTTCTTCTGTTCAACCATCTTTAGATGGACGATCTTGCCAACAATTTGTACTTCCGAAGAGTTTTGCTGCAATTGTGCGACCTTATAGAAACCTGTTTTGTCTATATATCGATTAGGAAAAAAATTGATGAGGTCTCGATAGGTGCTGATGTTGAGTTCCTTCTTAAAAAGGTCGGCCCGGTTAGGACCAACACCTTTAAGATACTCAATAGGGGTTTGCAGCAGGTTCTGGATCATAAAAACGAAGATATTAAATACGTTTGATTTACATGGGCGGCGGTGTAGAAACTCGTTTTAATCTTCAGGAATATCTTATAACAGCTTCAATTTTTTGTAATTTGCATGAGATATTTTAATTCTGAATGCGATATTTAACAGCACTTTTTTTAATTCTGAACATGTCCCTTATACATGCTCAGAAGATTCGTGATAACCAGGTAGAACGATTTGATTTTCAGAAAGTGGATGCTCACCTTAAAATTGATCCATCTCGAAAAAAGATCGAAGGAAACGTACTCTATAAGATAGAGGTACTTTATCCTGATGACAGCTTGTTCATAAACGGCAACAATATGCATTTTGAAAATGTACAGCTGGATGGTAAAAGCATTGATTTTTCAGTAGATACAGAAGGAATCTATATTCTTCATGACTTCAAGGTGAATGATAGTATTTCCTTATCCCTTAACTATGAGGTAACTCCAAAAAAAGCTGTCTATTTCATCAATTGGAATGATCCTGATATTGCCGAAGAAGAAAGGCAGGTTTGGACGCAGGGTCAGGGGAAGTACACTTCCAGCTGGTTGCCAAGTATCGATGATATGAATGAGAAAGCAGAATTTGACCTTAATTTTGAATTTCCCGTTTCTTACGAACTCATAGCCAATGGCGAAAATATTAGCAGTGAAATTATAAACGATTCCGTTAGACAGTGGAAATTCAATATGGAAGAACCTATGAGTTCTTATCTGGTTGGTTTTGCAGCAGGTAAATACCATTCTAAAACCAAAACATCAACTTCAGGAATTGAGATCCAGAATTATTATCTCCGGCAGGATTCTTTACTGCTGGAGCCAACTTACAGGCATTCTGCGGAGATCATGGATTTCTTTGAACAGGAAATTGGTATAGCGTATCCTTGGACTAATTATAAGCAGATTCCCGTAAGAGATTTTCTGTATGCTGGTATGGAGAATACAGGAACTACTATTTTTTCTGAATCTCTTATGGTGGATTCCATTGGTTACCATGATCAAAATTATGTTAATGTAAATGCACATGAGCTAGCTCATCAATGGTTTGGAAATCTTGTTACCGAGAAAAGCGGGAAACATCACTGGTTGCACGAAGGATTTGCCACTTACTATGCATTATTAGCTGAAAAAGAGATCTTTGGAGAGGATTATTTTTACTGGAAATTATACCAGTCGGCAGAGGTTTTAAAGGAATTAAGCGATTCAGGAAAAGGACAGAAATTATTGTCTTCAACCGGAAGTTCCAGTACTTATTATCAAAAAGGAGCCTGGGCTTTACATATTCTAAGTGAAAAAGTTGGTGAGGAAGCTTTTAGAAAGGGCATAAAAAGTTATCTCGAAACTTATGCTTTTAAGAATGTGGAAACCGATGATTTTCTTGCGGAAATGGAACTTGCTTCGGGAATGGACCTTAGTCAGTATAAAACTGACTGGTTAGAACAGTCAGCTTTTAAAGCCAACCAATCGCTGAACGCTTTAAGAGAATCAGAATTTATCAAATCTTACCTTGAGCTTGCTGCACTGCGGGAAACTCCGCTAGAAACGAAACATGAATATCTGGATAAAACCCTGGACTTCCCTGTAAATGATTATTTAGGTCAGGAGGTAGTATATCAACTGGTCGGCGAAAATTCAGATTTAAGCAGGAGTTTATATAAAAAGGCATTTGAGTCTAACAATCTATATGTGAGACAGGCGATCGCTACCAGTATGCAAATAATTCCGCAGCAATTACAATCCAGTTTTGAAAGTTTATTAGATGATGAATCTTATCTCACCATCGAAAAAGCATTGTTCAAATTATGGGAAAGATTTCCGCAGAAAAAAGTAGATTATCTAGAGAAAACCAGGAATATCGACGGATTCTATAATAAAAACGTACGTATGCTCTGGCTAACCTTAAGCCTGGTAACTGCCGAATTCGAGCCGGAAAAAACTTCTGAATACTTTGAGGAATTATCAGGTTACACAAATCCATCAAATCCATTTGAAGTAAGGGAAAATGCCTTTGGATATTTATACCAGCTAGGAGCTTTTAATGAAGCTAGTTTGGAGAGCCTGTTGATGGCAACAGATCATCATGCTTACCGGTTTCGGGATTTTGCAAGACAGTTGCTTGATGAATTGATCGCAAATGAGGAATATCGAGAGAAATTGATAAATGTTTCTGCAGACTTAGAGGAGAAGCATAGCAGATATTTAAACTCTAAAATTTCAAGTTAGGATGAGAGCACTCGTAATTTCAGGAGGAGGAAGCAAGGGAGCTTTTGCCGGCGGAGTTGCGCAGTATCTTACTGAAGATCTGGGGCGCGATTATGATCTTTTTATAGGAACCTCTACAGGAAGTTTGCTTCTTTCCCATATGGCTCTGCATAAGGCAGAGAAAGTTAAAAAAGCTTTTACGAGCGTTAATCAATCCAGCATCTTTAGTAGCAGACCGTTCCTTATTAAAAAGAAGCACGGGCAGGAAACAATCAGCATTAACCATTTTAACGTTATTCTGAATTTTCTAAAAGGAAGTAAAACCTTCGGCGATAGTTTAAATCTCAAAACCCTGCTTCAGAAGACCTTTACGAAAGAAGAGTTTAAACAACTGAAGGATAGCCATAAGGAAGTTGTGGTTACTGTTTCCAATCTCTCTCTAAACGAAGTGGAATATAAGAGTATCAAGGACTACGATTACGATGCATTTATAGACTGGATCTGGATTTCCTGCAATTACACGCCATTCATGAGCCTGGTCACCAAAAATGGATGTGAATATGCTGATGGTGGTTTGGGAAGTATGGTGCCTATTGAGGAAGCGATTAAGCGGGGTGCCACAGAAGTGGATGCGATCATCCTACAAACTGAAGTAACTTATTTCAACAGGATGCCTTCAAAGAATGTATTTTCGCTCATCACCAATCTTTTTGCATTTATGCTGGACAGGATCGAAACTCAGAACATCAGAATCGGAAAATTTTCAGCAGCGAATAAAGATTGTATTATCAATTTTTACTATACTCCAAGCGTTCTAACAACGAATTCTCTTATTTTTGATAAGGATAAAATGCTGGAATGGTGGGAGAGTGGTTATGAGTTTGCCAAGTACAGAAACGAAGAAATTAACGAAATTGAACCTTAATGCGAGCACTGGTTATATCTGGAGGAGGAAGTAAAGGCGCCTTTGCCGGCGGCGTGGCCCAACATCTAATTCAGGAACAAAAAAGAAGGTATGATCTTTTTTTAGGTACCAGTACCGGCAGTTTGCTTATTCCTCACCTCGCTGCAGGAAACATCCAGAAGGTTTACGATGTCTATACCAATGTCACCCAAAGAACGATCTTTAGCGTCAACCCTTTTGTAGTGAAGAAAAAAGATGGTCGGGAATATGTGACGATCAATTACCTCAATACGATCTGGCAATTTATAAGACAGCGCCGCACCTTTGGGGAAAGCAAAGCTTTACGTAGAAGCATTCGAAAGAATTTTTCTCAGCAGGATTTTAACGAGCTTAAATCCAACATTAAGGACGTGGTCGTAACTGTATCCAATCTATCCAAAAACAGGGTGGAATATAAATCTATCCACGATTTCGAGTATGACGACTTTTGTGACTGGATCTGGATAAGTTGTAATTATATACCTTTTATGAGTCTCGCGACCAAAGATGGTTTTGAATATGCAGACGGTGGTCTGGGATGTGTGGTTCCTATCAGGGAGGCTATTAAACGCGGTGCTACAGAAGTGGATGCGATCATTCTGGAAGCCGAAAATATGGAATACAATAAGGTTCTAGGTAAGAATCCTTTTTCATTAATGGTCAACCTCTTCGGTTTCTTATTGGATCAGGTCGAGTACCATGATATTGTGGAGGGGAAACTGGCAGCCATGAATAAAAAGGTTAAGCTGAATATCTACTATACCCCGACTAAGCTTACCGAAAATTCTCTTGTTTTTAACAAAAAAGATATGACCGACTGGTGGCAGCAGGGTTTTGAGTATGCCGAAAAGAAAGAAATGGAGCGTAAAGCTGCTAAATCTTCCTGGTTTAAGCTAGGTTTCTAACTTCCTGTTTGATGAACCCTAATGCAGCTTCGGTAGGTGATTGTTTTTCCATCATTGCCTCAAGAATAACTTTTCTTAAATCATCCGGATTCGATACAATTTCTTTACCTGAAGCATTTCTGATCATGCTGATCATAGCATTTTTCGAAGTTCTTATATAGTCCCAGCATTCATTGCTAACATAGATTTGCTGCGCTAGATTATGCTCGAATTCCTGTTCAATATTAGCTATTAATAAACTTGTATAAGCTGAAACATCTTCAGCAACAGGCTCAACCCGAAATAGTAGTTTACCGGGAGATATTCTCTCCAGGAATAAGGTCAGTCGTTCGTATGCCTGTAATCTAATGGGTAATGAAGTTTTTTGTTTCTCTCTAAGCAATAAAAACCTTCTACGATTTTCCTCATTACTGGAATAGGTGTGAAAAAAGTAAAAACTTACCAAACCAACAATTACTGCCGGAAGTATTCCAAAGATCAATTGAAAAACATCAGATTCGTTCATAAGTATTAATGTATAGCGTCTTCAGTTATTTGTAGCGATTTTAAATCAAGGTTACCACCTAAGTGTGGACACGTCACTAATTCTGTTACAGACTGGAAATTTACTTTATCCTTAGTATATCCAAAAGTAGATTCTAATGTATTTGCAAGATTCTTATCACTTAAGTTGATCTCGATATCGTTGGTGGTGAACTGTGCGGGATGTTCATGACCACAGGCATGCGTAATTTGAAGCAGCTCTTTTCTGAATTTTACAAAGTAGAAATTAGTACGCATCGATTTATCTGCAATATCAATACCTTTTTGCAACCATTTATTCTGAGTTGCAATTCCGGTAGGGCAGGTATTGGTATGGCAGCTTTGAGCCTGTATACAACCAATACTCATCATCGCTTCCCGACCAACGTTGATACAATCTGCACCCAAAGCAAATGCCATCGCAGCTTTTGCGGGGAATCCAAGTTTACCAGCCGCTACAAAAACGACCCTTTCAGTAAGCTCATATTCCTGAAAGATCTTGTAAACATCACTAAAACCGTAGATCCAAGGGACCGAAACATGATCTGCGAAACTTGGAGGCGCAGCACCGGTACCGCCTTCACCCCCGTCTATAGTAATAAAATCGGGTCCGTGATTTTTAGATTTCATGATCCCTGCAAGTGTATGCCAGTCATCAAGATTTCCAATGGCAGCTTTAATTCCTACCGGAAGACCTGTAGCCGCTGCAATTTCCTCAAGAAAAGTAATCATATCTTCAAGGTTGCCGAAAGCTGAATGGTAAGCCGGTGAAAGAACATCCTTTCCCATTGGAACTCCCCGTATTTCTGAAATCTCTTTTGAAATCTTTTTCGCTGGAAGAACACCTCCTTTTCCAGGTTTCGCTCCCTGGGATAATTTAAGTTCGATCGCTCTTACTTGTGGGTTTTCCTGTACTAGTTTGACTAGTTTGGACATGTCGAAATTCCCCTGTTCATCTCTGGTTCCAAAATATCCGGTTCCTATCTGGAAAACAACATCTGCACCTTTTTTGTGGTAAGGAGACAATCCGCCTTCACCAGTATTATGATAAGCTCCGGAGAGTTTACAGCCTTCATTCAAAGACTCTATAGCTTTAGCTGAAAGTGAACCATAACTCATTGCCGACACGTTAATTACTGAAGCCGGTCTAAATGGTCGTTTCCGATTATTGTAGGTTCCCATTGCCTTTGCGCAAGGGATCAATCCCGAGTTTTTCTGGTTTGGATGTCCTGCAGGTAATTTATAAGGGAGAATGGAATTTTTGACAAAAATATAGTGCGAAGAATACATGTCCTGATCTGTACCGAAGCCCTCATAATTATTTTCATTTTTTGCTGAAGCATATATCCAGCTTCTTTCTCGCCTGTTGAAAGGCAATTCTTCCCTGTTATTGGCTACCAGATATTGTCTAATTTCAGGTCCAATGCTTTCCAGGAAGTAGCGAAGATGCCCAACCACCGGGAAATTGTGTTTAATGGTATGCTTCCGATTAAAGAGAACATCGTTAATAGCGATGATTACTAATATGAGTAGTATCCATCCCCACCATGGGATAGAAATTAAGAAGCTTAAAATTTGATCCATTAGGAATTGCTTAAAAAATCAAGAGTTAATTGTGTCATTGTTTTGACACCAAGTAAAAGTCCGCTTTCATCAATATAAAAGTCGGGAGTATGGTGTCTTGTAGGTTCAGCATTTTCGGGCCTTCCACCTAAAAAGAAATAGAATCCTGGAACTTTCTCCTGAAAAAAGGAAAAATCTTCTCCACCGGTGGTTGCCTTCATTAAATTTACGTTCTCTTTTCCTGCAACATTTTCAAGAGTGGGAAGCATCTGTTGGGTCAGGGCTACATCATTAAAAGTGATCGCGGTATTATTCTGAATATCGATCGTAGCAGAACCACCGTATGCCTGGGCAATTGTCGGCACAAGTTCGCGCATTCTGGATAGGATCACTTTTTTATTTTCTGGATCTAATGTTCTAACGGTACCAATAAGTTCGGCAGTTTCAGGAATGATATTAAATCGCACACCACTGGTGATCTTTCCAACCGTAATTACAGAAGCCGACTCCGTTAAATCTGCGTTTCTACTGATGATAGTTTGCAGACCATCAATGATCTTGGCAGAGATTAATATTGGATCCACACCACTCCATGGCGCTGAGCCATGTGCTTGTTTACCCTGGACATTTATTACGAATCTTTCCACTGCAGCCATGGTGCCTTCAGGTTTGTATTTGATAGTTCCCACTGGAGTAGCAGCGTTAATATGCAATCCAAAGATGGCATCTACATCAGGATTTTCAAGAACACCTTCTTTGATCATTAGGGCAGCTCCACCTTCCTCACCCGGTGGCGGTCCCTCTTCAGCAGGTTGAAAAATAAATTTAACGGTTCCATTGATCTTGTCCTTATGCGTTGAAAGAATTTCAGCAACACCCATAAGAATTGCGGTGTGAGTATCATGTCCGCAAGCATGCATCACTCCGGTTTGAGAGCCTAAGAATTCAGTGGTTTTGGTTGACTTAAATTCCAGATCATTTTTTTCTTTCACCGGTAGCGCATCGATATCTGCTCTAAGAGCCAGGGTTTTGCCAGGCTTGTCACCTTTTAAAATTCCCACAACCCCGGTCTTTGCAATTTCAGTAGTAGTTTCGATACCAAGTGACTTCAGGTGTGCTGCTATCTTTTTAGCGGTTTCGAATTCACGATTGGATAATTCCGGATTTTCGTGAAGATCTCTTCGCCAATCGATCACCTTATCTTCTATATTCTGAAAATCATCTTCTGGAACATTCTGCTGCGCCTGAAGTCCAAGTGTTGCCAGAAAAATGCTTAAAGTAATTATATGTTTCATATTAGAAAGTTTAGAATTTTATCAAATGATAACCATCTGCCTGAAGTTGCACAAGTGCTGTCATTGCTGAAAGAGCATACTTTATATCTTTATGAACATTTTCAGGATCTACACTATAATGTGCTGCTCTCTGCCCGCAAACGATAAGTTCTGTTCCGGCATTTGCCAGTGCTGTAAACAGCTGTGTATTCGGATTTTCTTCAGTATCAGGATACGCCTCAGAATACGAAGCATCATCGAAAACATCTTTGGTTGCTGAACCATGAAAGACCAAAGCGAGATGCATATTTTCAGGATCTACTCCAGCTTTTTCATGCATATTTAAAAAACGGGCGGCTGTTTCTACCAGTTTATTGACTTCAGCAGGATCAAAATTCCTGTCGATATCAAATACCACTTTGTATACCAGATTTGTACCTACTTCAATTTCGGCATGAGGAACAATGATGGTTTTGCCATATTCAGGAATAACATTTCCAGATTCAAATTTTTGAGCAAAAGATAGATTGACCCAAAGAATAGTAAATAGCAAAATCAATTTCTTCATGGAAGTAAGATGGAATAATGTTGAATTTTTAAAGATATTAAAATATCGTGCAATGCTTCAGAAGACTTCCTTAATGTTTAAAAATCGGTTGGATACGGGTTTAGTTTTTTGAGCATTTTAGTTACCTTTCAGCATTAATAAAATGGAGAAGATTTGGAAGCTTACTTAGCTGAATTAAATGATGCACAAAGGGCCCCGGTGCTGCAGAAAGACGGACCAATGATCGTTATTGCCGGTGCGGGATCTGGCAAAACAAGGGTGTTAACCTACAGGATTGCTTACCTGATGAATCAGGGAGTGGATGCGTTCAATATTCTTTCGCTAACCTTTACCAACAAGGCAGCACGGGAGATGAAACAGCGTATTGCCAAGATCGTTGGAAGTAGCGAAGCGAAGAATCTCTGGATGGGAACTTTTCACTCCGTTTTCGCTAAAATGCTGAGGTTCGAAGCCGATAAACTTGGTTACCCTTCAAATTTCACCATTTACGATACTCAGGATTCTCATTCGGTGATAAGAGCGATCATAAAAGATATGCGTCTGGACAAGGATGTGTACAAATACAAACAGGTCTACAACCGGATTTCTTCTTATAAGAATAGTCTTATTACGGTAAAGGCCTATTTCCAGAATCAGGAATTACAGGAAGCCGATGCGATGTCCAAAAAGCCAAGATTGGGAGAGATCTACCAGCAATATGTAGATCGCTGTTTCAAGGCGGGTGCGATGGACTTTGATGATCTGCTTCTAAAAACGAATGAATTACTGAACAGGTTTCCGGATGTACTTCACAAGTACCAGAGTAGATTTAAATATATCCTGGTGGATGAGTATCAGGATACCAATCATTCTCAGTATTTGATCGTAAGAGCACTTTCAGATAAATTTCAGAATATATGTGTGGTAGGAGATGATGCCCAGAGTATCTATGCTTTTCGTGGTGCCAATATTAATAACATTCTGAATTTTCAGAAGGATTATGATAATGTACAGATGTACAGGCTTGAGCAGAATTACAGGTCTACCCGAAACATTGTTCACGCAGCCAACTCAATTATTGATAAGAATAAGACCAAGCTGGATAAGATCGTATGGACCGCGAATGATGACGGGCCAAAGATCGTTGTGAACAGGTTACTTACAGATGGGGAAGAGGGGCGCTATGTTGCCAGTTCTATCTTTGAGAACAAAATGCAACAACAGCTTAATAATGGTGATTTCGCCATCCTTTATAGAACGAATGCGCAGAGTAGGGCGATGGAAGACGCGCTGCGGAAGAGGGATATTCCTTATAGAATTTATGGCGGACTTTCATTCTACCAGCGAAAAGAGATCAAGGATGTTCTTTCTTATTTAAGACTTATACTGAATAATAAGGATGAAGAGGCTCTGAAAAGAGTGATCAACTATCCAGCGCGAGGAATTGGACAGACCACGATGGACAGGCTTTCTGTAACCGCCAATCAGCATAACAGGTCTATTTTTGAAGTTATTCAGAATCTGGACAAACTTGAACTTAAGATCAATCGTGGAACGCAGACCAAACTGGAGAATTTTGTAAATATGATTCAGAGTTTTGCCATTTCCAATGAAACTATGGACGCCTTCCAGATCGCTGAAATGGTGACTAAAAAGACCGGGCTGGTTCAGGAACTTAAAAAAGATGGTACACCTGAAGGAATTGCCAGAATTGAAAATATAGAAGAACTGCTTAATGGTATCAGGGATTTTGTGGAAGGCCAGCGAGAGATAGCAGACGCCACTGGATCTTTATCAGAATTTCTTGAAGATGTGGCACTTGCTACAGATCTGGATAATGATACCGGGGATGATGATCGAGTTGCACTAATGACCATTCACCTGGCCAAAGGTCTTGAATTTCCTTATGTATATATCGTAGGAATGGAAGAAGATCTTTTTCCATCGGGGATGAGTATGAATACAAGAAGCGAACTTGAAGAAGAACGCCGATTGTTTTATGTAGCTATAACCAGAGCCGAGAAGCAGGCCTATCTTACCTATACACTTTCCAGATATCGCTGGGGTAAACTTGTAGATGCCGAGCCTAGTAGATTTATTGAGGAAATCGATGAGCAATACCTTGAAACTCTGGTGCCACAGGATGATTATAAGTACAAGCCCTTAATAGACACAGATATCTTTGGAGATGATGTGGATAAGAGCAAATTAAGACAATCCAAACCCAGAACAGGAACACCACCTCCTGCACATAAACCTTCAGAAGAACAACTGCGTAAACTTCGAAAATTAAGACCAGCTGCAAAAGAGCCGGAGAAAGCTATGAACACTTTGAATCTTTCCGCGGGGGATGAAGTAGAGCATATGCGTTTTGGAAAAGGTAAAGTTCTTAAACTTGAGGGTGTTGGCCAGGATCGAAAAGCTGAAATCGAATTTGAACAGGGCGGTATAAAGAATTTACTCTTACGTTTTGCGAAGCTGAAAATTCTTTCCTAAAAATTTCTAGAATTACTGTAGAAAATACATATATTAGCTCAGAGTCGTATAAATCCCTACATTTTTACAACTCCAGAAACCAAATAAAAAACAACGTTTTTATAGAGACCTGCTTTTAGGTCTCTTTTTTTATGCCTCTTCGGAATAAGTTAATCTTCTTGTAAAACACTGTTAGCGATTTATTTAAATTTCTTCGGAAATTTGATCTATGAACTATCTTGAAAAAAAAGTTATGATTAAAGAAGGAAGTAAAGTAAAATGGGATTGGGGAAATGGAACTTCGGAAGGAAAAGTGCAAAGTACATTTACCAAGAAAGTAACCCGAACAATCGATGGTAATGAAGTGACCCGCGATGGAGAAGAAGGCAACAAAGCATTGTACATCGAACAGGAAGATGGTAGCAATGTTTTAAAACTTGAAAGCGAAGTTAAAAAGGCAGACTAAGACCTTAGATTTGCGCGGAATATCTTAATTTTAAGAAGATCAAAAACATACTAATATGGCTGAACTTCTAAGAATTTACGATGAAAATCCTGCACCAAAACATATAAACAAGGTAGTAGAAGTCCTCAAAAAAGGAGGCCTTATCATATATCCAACAGATACCATTTATGGGTTGGGATGCGATATCACCAATAACAGTGCATTAGAAAAGATTGCCAGGATCAAGAACGTAAAATTGGAAAAAGCTAATTTTTCCTTTGTTTGCGAAGATCTTAGCAATCTTTCTGATTATGTAAAACAAATCGATACAACTACCTTCAAGATTCTTAAAAGATGTTTACCAGGCCCATATACTTTTATATTACCGGGCGGAAATAATCTTCCAAGTGTCTTCAAAAAGAAAAAAACAGTAGGGATCAGGGTTCCGGATAATTCCATTTGTCAGGCGATAGTCAAGGCACTTGGTAACCCAATTATTTCAACCTCGATTAGGGATGAAGATGAGGTACTGGAATACAGTACAGATCCAGAATTAATTCGTGAGAAATGGGATAACCTGGTGGATCTGGTAATCGATGGTGGTTATGGCGATAATGTTGCTTCAACTGTAATCGATCTTACAACGCCAGAGCCCGAAGTAATCCGTGAAGGAAAAGGTTCCCTTGAAATCATGTAAAATTTTAAGATTTCCCACTCTTTCTAGTTAATTCGCTATTAAAGCCTTATCAGGTTTTTTCAAACTCATTATGGGATAGTAACTTAAAAGAAAAAATAAGTTATGAGTACATTAGAGACTACAACTAAAGTTAAGGGGCAACCTATTAATTTATATTATGAAGACTATGGTGAAGGTAAACCGGTAATTTTAATTCATGGTTGGCCATTAAGTCATAGAATGTGGGAATACCAGATAGAATCTATCGTTGAGGCAGGATTTAGATGTATTGCCTACGATCGCAGAGGTTTTGGAGCAAGCGATATGCCATGGACTGGATATGATTATGATTCGCTGGCAAAGGATTTGAATGATCTTATCAATAAATTAGACCTTAAGGATGCTACGATCGTTGGTTTTTCTATGGGTGGAGGAGAAGTAGCCCGCTATATCGCAAACTACGGAACTTCTAAATTAAGCAAAGCGGCCTTAATATCAGCAGTGCCACCATTTATGCTGAAGACTGACGATAATCCTGATGGTTTGGATGCAGAGACATTTGAAGGTTTTAAAAAGAATCTTAGAAAGGACCGTCCCGGATTTTTATCAGAATTTGGAGACCAATTTCTCAACTTCGAAGACAATGCAGATAGAATAAGTGAAGATATGGCGCACTACTATTGGTCTATAGGATCTCAGGCATCACCGAATGCCACTTTGGAATGTGTCGACTCGTTCGGAAAAACAGATTTTAGAGAAGATCTAAAGAAATTCGATATTCCTACGCTGGTTGTTCATGGTACCGCAGATCAAGTCGTACCTATTAAAATAGCTGGAAAAAAGAGTGCTGAAATGATATCAAATAGCGAATACCATGAGGTGATGGATGCTCCACACGGTCTTGTTCTTACTCACACTGCAGAGTTTAACAGGTTACTCGTAGATTTTCTTAAGAAGTAACCTATAATTAACTAAATGAATGAAGCCCTCTAGCGAGGGCTTCTTTATTACATGGATTCCAGAAACGCCGTATGTATTTCAAATGGCTTTCCTGGTTTTCCTTTCTTTTTCTCAGAGTACGCCAGTTCGAAACCGCTTTGGGCAGCTTTCAATCTTTGAGCAGGTGTTCCGTGATGACCTGGACTTTCAGTAAAACAATCTCCGGAACTATAGCTCATGTCGAAAAATGATTCGATGCGCTTCCAATTATAAGTTGCACCTCTTTTGTGACCCAGAAAATAAGCTGCTGCAAAATCTGCCTCTAGTTCTCTTAAAAGCTCAGGATTCTCTAAATTGATATAGTCACTCTTCCATTGTTGATTATACTCAAATTGAGCCTGGTGCCACCATTCGTGAGCGAGGAGTCCGCTAAAGGCTATTTCTCCGGGAATCCCTGATTCTTCCAGTAACTCTAAAATACCATCACTTATGACCAGAAGACCATTTGATCTGGTAAATGCATCGAGGGCAAAGAAGGTATTTTCGGGGATCTGCGTGCTTTTCTCATAAGTTTCAATAATATGTAAAGCTTTAATTCTAGCTTCTGTAGCATTGCGAACGCTACGATCAAAACTTTCGATCATATCAGCTAATTGCTGTGGATCTTCCAGGGTTGCGGTATGCTGTCCATTTAAATAGATCTGCCGGTCAAGCTGCCAGAATTTCTGAAGTTCTCGTATGCGTTTATATGCTAGATGATCGTATTGTCCATCACTACCATAATAATTCGGACCAATATAATGAGTAACATATTTGGTATGAAGGTCTCTTAAATAGAAAACCGGTTCCACATCAAAGTATGGATCTTCAATCAGTTTCTCGAAATTCTTCCGAAGTAGACTTTGAAACGACGTGATTTCGCAGGATCGATTTTTAGCCGGAGGATATTCAATCTCGGTAAGCATTTTATAAGAGTTGAGATCAATTTCTCTAATTTCAAACTCAGCTGAAGTATAAATGTTTTCTGTTGATTCGGTCTTAGTTTCAATAGTTTCCGAGGAGCAGGATACCTGGAACAGGGAGAGACCTAGAAGAAGTATTCCGCTACTAATTTTGAGTGCTTTCATCATTAGTGATTTAGAGAGTAGGGAATACTACTAAAATAATATAAATTCCTGAAGATCAGATGTTAAAACTGATAAATAAAAAAGCCCCTGCAATGCAGAGGCTTTGATATATAGAAAGGTTTCTAATTAGTTAGACTGAGAACTAGCTTTCTCCATTCCATCTTCGATCATACTATAGAATTGATCAAGTTTAGGAAGAACAACAATTCTTGTTCTACGGTTCTTAGCACGACCTTCAGCAGTTTCATTGCTTGCAAGTGGTACATAGTAAGATCTACCTGCAGCAGTCATACGAGCTGGCTCAACACCAAACTCATCCTGAAGAACACGTACTACAGAAGTTGCACGTTTCACACTTAGATCCCAGTTATCTTCGAACATAGAAGTGCTGATTGCTTTGTCATCTGTATGACCTTCAACCATAAATTCGATATTTGGCTTGTTGTTTACAACAGTAGCTACTTTACCAAGAACTTCTTTCGCACGAGATGTTACGTTGTAACGACCGCTATCGAAAAGTAATTTGTCTGAAATAGATACGTAAACAACACCTTTCTCAACATTAATCTCGATATCCTCATCATTAAGGTTGCCAAGAGCTCCTTTAAGACTGGTTACAAGAGCAAGAGTTACAGAATCTTTCTTGTTCATGGCATCTTGCATAGAACGAATTGCAAGGTCTTTTTCTTTGATACTTTCCAAAGAACGTTCCATGTTCTCAGCTTCTTTCTTAGAAAGAGTTGCTAAGTTCCCTACGTTGTTCAATAACGCAGCATTGGTATTATTTAAATTTGCAACCTGGCTATTTAGACGCTCTTTTTCATCAAGACAGGAGTTCAATTTTACTGTAGCAGTATTTAATTGATCCTGAGTTTCACGTTGTTTTGTTTCAAGTTCATTGTATTTTTTCTGTGAAACACATGAAGATAGCAAAAGGGCCGCAGTAGCCGACATTAGCATGATTTTTTTCATAACTAGTTTCTTAAATTTTAAATTGTTTAGAGGCCAAAAATATCAAAAAAATAGCAAGGTGGAAAGCTATTTTAACATTTCCTTTTTATATTATTTTTTGAGTTCACAATAGCGGGCCTTTTTAAGGATAAAATGTTGATACACAATAGAACGCAATTCATAATATCGCTCAATTTTAAAATGATCGGGACGCTTTTTTCTAATCTTGTTAAATGATGAATAGAAGCTGCCATGAGCTTTTAAAATTGCCGTAAAATGATCCACTTTTCCTTCGCTTAAAAACTTCAGAGCAGCAACTCCGTCAAGGATCATTCTTCCGAATAATATTGGGAGTAAATCTGTCGATCTAAGGTTTTTCAGCAATAAAAAAAGACCATTTCTAAAATTATAATAGGTTTTTTTGGGATCCATACTTGATAAGGTCGCTCCACCTACGTGGTAAACGACAGAATCTGCTGTATATTTTATGCGATATCCCATATTCTGAATTCTCCAGCAAAGATCTATTTCTTCCTGGTGAGCGAAGAAGTCTTCATCAAGTCCGCCAGCTTCCTGGTAAACTGAATTCCTAATGGCAAAGCAGGCACCTGAAGCCCAGAAGATCTCATGGTTATCATCATACTGTCCTATATCTTCCTCCATTTTCTGAAAAATCCTTCCCCGGCAGAAAGGATATCCAAATTGGTCTAGATAACCACCGGCTGCACCGGCGTACTCAAAATGATCCTTTTTTTTGTAATCTAGTATTTTTGGCTGAATTGCCGCTACATCTGCTTCTTTTTGAAAGATTTCCAGTATTGGAACCAGCCAGTTCCTGGTAACCTCTACATCACTATTCAGTAGAATGATAATTTCTTCGGAAACCGCCTTTAAAGCCTCGTTGTATCCGCCGGCATAACCATTGTTCGATTTATTCTGGATAATATGGACCTCTGGGAAGCTGATCTTTAAAACCGCTACAGATTCATCTGTAGAATTATTATCAGCTACATAGATCTTTGCTTCTTTAGAATTTGTAATAACCGAAGGCAGGAATTTTTTCAACAGATCTTCCCCGTTCCAGTTCAGGATAACTACAGCTATATTCATGCTCGTTGATATTCCGGTAATTCGGTTAGAAATATATAGGTTTCCTTTTCATAATCCATCTGGCAAAAGTAATGTTCAATCCCGTTAGTTACCATCAAATAATTTGCTTTTAAGCTAAGGTTATACCTGGCGATCTGGTCGAAGGTGTCCTGGGTGATCTTAATTTTAGGTGCTTTACATTCCACGATAATATGGATATTACCTTTTGGCTCGAAGACAACCACATCATACCTTTTCGTAAGACCGGCGATCTTTAATTGCTTTTCAACATTGATAAGACTTACCGGGTAATTTTTTTCTTTTTCCAGAAACTTAACGGTATGTTGACGTACCCATTCTTCAGGCGTAAGGATGATAAACTTTTTCCGTAGATCGTCAAATACAGCTACTTTATTTTGATTATTTTTGAACCGAAATGAGTAGGATGGGAAATTCAGCTTCTGCATTTTTCAAAAGTAATGAAGATTATTCAGTGATAAAATATCACCTTCAGTTTTCCATCAATTCTAAATCGCCGTAAACTCCTCTATGGACGAAGCCAGAAAAATTGTAAACGAGATTAAACAAGGTGATATTAAACCTATCTATTTCCTGATGGGTGAGGAAACCTTTTATATAGACGGAATTTCGAATTATATCGCAGACAATCTTCTTTCCGAAGAAGAAAAGGGTTTTAATCAAATGACCCTCTACGGAAGAGATACGAATATCGAGGAGATCGTGAGCAATGCAAAGCGGTATCCCATGATGGCCGAAAGGCAGGTAATTATCGTAAAAGAAGCTCAGGATCTTTCCCGGACTATCGAGAAACTGGCAGATTACGCTGAAAATCCTCAGCCTACCACGGTACTGGTGATGTGTTATAAATATAAAAAGATCGATAAGCGCCGGAAGCTGCATAAAACCATTGCGAAAAATGGTCTTATTTTCGAAAGCAAACGACTTTATGAGAACCAGGTGGGAGATTGGATCATGAAGACAATGAAAAGTCGGGGATATTCAATTTCTCCAAAGGCTTCTCAAATGCTGGTTGAATTCCTGGGAACAGATCTTGGGAAGATCGATAATGAACTTCAAAAGCTTCAGCTTATTTGCAAGAAGGAAACGCTTATTAGTCCGGAGATCATTGAAGAAAATATCGGGATTAGCAAAGATTTCAACAATTTCGAATTGCGTAAAGCGATTGGAGAAAGAGATACTTTGAAGGCGCATAGAATAATCAATTATTTTGCTCAGAATCCTAAAGACAATCCACTGGTAGTGACCATTAGTCTGTTGTTTTCCTATTTTTCCCAGATCCTGCAATACCATGGTCTTAATGACAAATCCAAGGGAGCGGTTTCAAAGCAATTAAAAATAAGTCCTTACTTCGTGGGTGATTATATCACTGCAGCGAGAAATTTTCCAATGAAAAAAGTAAGTAAGGTGATTAGTGATCTGCATGAAACTGATGTGAAAAGCAAAGGGGTAGGCGCTGCAAACGTTTCACAGGGAGATCTTCTAAAAGAACTTCTTGTAAAAATCATGAATTAAATGAGCAAATTTTCAACCTGGGTTGGTGCGGCAAGGCTGAGAACACTTCCATTATCTATTTCAGGGATAATTGTAGGAAGTAGTATCGCTGCGCAACAAGGACAATTCAACCTCGCAATTTTTAGTCTTGCTCTAGGAACTACACTTGGATTACAAATTTTATCAAACTTTGCAAATGACTACGGTGACGGGGTCAAAGGAACCGATAATGAAGATCGAATAGGACCCATGCGTGCCTTACAAAGTGGGATCATTACTCAGAAGGAAATGCTTCGTGCGATGGTTATTACCGCGGTTGCAACTTTTATACTAGCTGTATTACTGATCTATGCTTCTTTCGAAGACGAAAATTGGATCGCTGCGCTGGTGTTTTTGATATTGGGAATAGGTGCTATCGTCGCTGCGATCAAATACACGGTTGGGAATTCTGCCTATGGTTATCGCGGTAGAGGGGATATATTCGTTTTTATATTTTTTGGACTCGTTGCCGTCTATGGTAGTTACTTCTTATATACTCATGATCACAACTTTGTAAGCTTCTTACTGGCAGTAGCCATTGGTTTTTTAAGTGTCGCGGTTCTCAACCTTAATAATCTTCGGGATAGAATTTCAGATGCGAAAGCTGGTAAAAATACGCTGGTGGTGAAATTGGGAGAGCGAAAGGCGAAGAATTACCATTACCTGTTAATTATTGGAGCTTTGTTCTTTATGATGATATATTCAGCAATGGTATCCAGGGAACTGGATGATTATATGTATCTGGTAGGTTTTATTCCACTCATTTTTCATTTAATACGCGTAGGTAAAAATGAGAACCCTAAAGATCTGGATCCCGAGTTAAAGATAGTGGCGCTTTCCACATTTGGAATCTCAATTCTATTTGCGATAGGACTTGTGCTCTAAGGTTTAAGTTTAACAAAACTATATAGCCAGCTAATTATAAGAATTTAGCCGAATCCTTAATTTTATAAAAACCGAAAAACTTTTTTTATGAAAATTACATTTTACGGGCAGAATACCCTCGCTTTGGAAATTGGAGATAAGAACATTCTGGTAGATCCTTTTATTACCGGGAACGATCTATCCAAGGATAAAGTAGACATTAAAAAATTAAAAGCTGATTATATTTTGCTTACCCATGCACATGAAGATCATGTGCTGGATGCTGAAGCAATCGCTAAAAATACGGGCGCCAAGATCGTTAGTAATTACGAGATCGCCAATCATTATGGAGATAAAGGCTTTGAGGTACATCCAATGAATCACGGAGGTAGCTGGGATTTTGACTTTGGAAAGGTGAAATACGTGAATGCTTTGCATACCAGTTCATTTCCAGATGGCAAGTATGGAGGACAACCCGGCGGTTTTGTGATCGAAACTGATAGCGGGAATATTTATATCGCCGGTGACACAGCTCTAACGCTCGACATGAAATTGATACCCATGAGAACTAAAATTGACCTCGCCGTGCTTCCAATTGGCGATAACTTTACCATGGGTGTAGAAGATGCCATCCTCGCCAGTGATTTCATCGAATGTAATCGTATCCTTGGATGTCACTATGATACCTTCGGTTTTATTGAAATCGATCATGATGATGCTAAAAAGAAATTTGCCGCCAAGGGTAAAGATCTTTTACTGCTCGATATTGGTGAATCTGTTGAAGTATAGTTATGAAAGCTTCTTACAAACGATACCTTTTAGAATTCAAACGCCCCAGTGGAACTTCCCGGGGCGTTCTTACTGAAAAAGAAACGTGGTTTCTGAAGATCGAGGATAATGGACGCTATGGTATAGGTGAATGTGGAATTCTAAGATCATTAAGTTATGATGATCGTCCAGATTACGAGGATAAGCTACATTGGGTATGTGAAAATATCAACCTGGGAAAGGAAATGCTGTGGGAAGAATTACGCGAATTCCCCAGTATCCAGTTCGGAGTTGAAATGGCGTTTCGTAGCCTCGAATCAAGCACTCCTTTTGAATTATTTCCTTCGGAATTTACTCAGGGAAATGATCATATTGCAATAAACGGACTCATTTGGATGGGGGACAGGGAGTTCATGAAAAAACAAATTTCAGAAAAGATTGAGCAGGGATTTCGCTGTATAAAGCTGAAAATAGGCGCGATAGATTTTGAAACTGAAATTGGATTACTGAAATCTATCCGGAAGAATTTTTCCGCAGAAACTATGGAGCTGAGAGTCGATGCCAACGGAGCATTTCATCCAGCCGAAGCATTGAAAAAATTAGAGCAGCTTTCTAAATTCGATCTTCACAGCATTGAACAGCCTATAAAACAGGGCCAAATTTCAGAAATGACGCGTTTATGCGCCAACACACCAATTCCAATTGCCCTGGATGAGGAATTGATAGGAGTCACAGATGTAACAGAAAAGGCAAAACTGATACAAACTATACAACCACAATATGCCATATACAAACCAAGTTTGATCGGTGGAATGAAAGGTACCCAGGAATGGATCGATATCTGTGAATCTAACCAGGTGAAATGGTGGATCACCAGCGCACTGGAAAGCAATGTTGGGCTAAATGCAATTGCACAGTGGACTTACACGCTGGATACAGATCTTCCCCAAGGTTTGGGAACTGGTGGTTTGTATACAAATAACTTTACCAGTCCGTTGCTGGTGCAGGATGGTAAAATTCAATATGATCCTCAGGTAAACTGGGATTTTAAATTTTAAGAAAATTATGTTTATAGCGCAGGCGTTCAAATACGAACATTCTTTCTGGAGATATCTGGTGATTCCAATTCTGTTTTTTGGCCTAATGTCTCTCAACTATGTAGCGGTCGAAATGCTAGATCTGGATGTGAATGAAATGATGCGACAACAAATTGAAAGTAAAGGTTCCAACAGGGTGCTTTTCGAGAATTTGCTGTCATTTCTTGTATTTCTTGCCGGGCTCTTGCTTTGGGTCAAATATGTTCATAAACAGCCAATTAAAACCCTGACCACCAGTCGACAAAAAGTAGACTGGAGTAGATTCTGGTTCGCCTTTGCCCTGGTTGCCGTATTCAACATTGGAATTACTGTACTGGATTATTATTCGAATCCGCAGAATTATGTTTTTAATTTTCAATGGGAACCTTTTTTATACCTGCTATTGATATCAGTTTTTCTGATTCCTATTCAAACGAGTTTTGAGGAATATTTCTTCAGAGGTTATTTGATGCAGGGGATAGGTGTGCTTGCTAAAAACAGGTGGATACCTTTGGTGCTTACTTCTGTGATTTTTGGGGGTTTACATTATTTTAATCCTGAAGTTACCAAACTGGGTAATATAATTATGATCTATTATATTGGAACTGGTTTTATGCTTGGAATCATGACCTTGATGGATGAGGGAATGGAGCTTGCTTTAGGATTTCATGCTGCGAATAATTTAATTACAGCCTTACTTGTTACTGCCGACTGGACTGCCTTCCAGACCAATTCCATCTTAAAGGATGTATCAGAACCTTCTGCAGGCTGGGATGTATTAATTCCCGTTTTAATCATTTACCCTATCTTCCTTTTCATCTTTGCCAGGAAATATAAATGGAATAACTGGTCTGAAAAACTCTTCGGAAGAGTGAAAAGACCTGAAAATGTAACAATTACTTAGGATATTCAGGAATTTAATTGCAAATTCTTAACTTTAAGTAATCGGTGAATGTCCAACTTAGCTTGAAGTATGAATAATAATTACAAGATTCCTGAAACTCACCCTGACTTTAGGTTGAACAAACGGCACTTCACAAATGCCGAATTGAAGCATATCGCTTATAGTTATATCAAGGAAGGTGAGCCGTTTGAACAGCAAATTGGTAATTTCCTGCTGGACTGGTTAAAACCGACAGATTATATTGAAGTACATACTTCGGGGTCTACCGGGAAACCCAAAAAGATCAGGCTTACCAAGGAGCACATGATCAACTCAGCGTTGGCGACTTCAAAATTCTTTAAACTTCCCAACCATACCAAAGCATTATTATGTCTTCCTGTAGATTATATAGCAGGAAAAATGATGCTGGTAAGAGCAATGTTTTTAGGTTGGGACCTGGATTCGGTTTCACCATCATCAAATCCTTTCGATCAACTATTTAAGGTTTACGATTTTTCAGCGATGACCCCTTTCCAACTTGACAATTCCATAGGCAGGCTTCATCTGGTAAAAAAACTTATTATTGGTGGAGGAGCAGTTTCACCAAGGTTACGAAAAATGCTGACCGATATAGATACACGGATTTATGAAACCTACGGCATGACGGAAACCTGTAGTCATATAGCCGCAAAACGTTTAAATCCTACGAAGAAGAAAGTATCAAAAGCCTTCAAATTATTACCAAATGTAAGTATTACTAAAGATGACCGCGATTGTCTTGTGATCAAAGCTCCAAAAGTACTGGACGAGGAAATCGTTACGAACGATGTTGTCGAAATCATTACTTATAAAAAGTTTATCTGGAAAGGGAGATATGATAATGTGATCAATTCCGGAGGAATAAAGATATTTCCTGAAGAAATAGAACGTAAGATCAATAAGAAACTCGATCATCGATTCTTCATCACTTCTATGCCAGATGATGCTCTGGGTGAAAAAGTAGTCATGTTTGTGGAAGATGATTTTTCCGAAGAAAGACTAACCGAGCTTAGGGAAATGGTTGGGAATATGAAATCGCTTGGGAAATATGAGAAACCAAGAAAGATCTATTTAATCGCTAAATTCGAAGAAACTCCAAACGGCAAGATTCACCGTGAAAATACTGCGAAAAGCAAAGTGTCCTAAATCATGATTAGAACTGCTCTTATCATTATAATCTTGTTCAATGTGAATGAAAAATTAATTTTCGATTTTAATTCCGATACCAAAATCAGTGAATGGGTGGTATTGGAAGATCGCGTAATGGGCTGTAGATCCAATGCAGAGATCAGTCTTACCGAAGTTGGACATGCCAGATTTAGCGGTAATGTTTCTCTTGAAAACAATGGAGGTTTTGCTTCAGTTCGACATCGATTGAATGTAGAAGGAGTAAAGACGTTCAGCAAAGCAATGATAAGGCTTAAAGGGGATGGTAAGAATTATCAATTCCGACTCAAGAACAAATTGAATGATCGTCACTCCTATATACAGGAATTCTCTACCAATGGAGAATGGCAGGAAATTGAGCTTGATTTAGCAAAAATGTATCCTGGGTTTCGAGGTAGAAAATTAGATATTCCCAACTGGGACCATGATATCATACAGGAAATCACCTTTCTTATTGGCAATAAAAAAAATGAAGAATTCAGTTTATTGATAGACTATATTCGGCTGAAATAAATCCATTCCCATCATCTTATACTTATGCGTTATTTACTAGGTTTTATACTTTGTATGCTCACTTTTAGTGCTCAAACCCAAATACTTTCAGAAAAAGATCGCGCATCTATTCGCGATGAGATACTTGCTGAGCGATTTGATAGGCTTCTGCCAGTCTTGATGGATCGAGCTGAAATTGATATGTGGGTGATTATTTCAAGAGAATATAATGAAGATCCTGTGATGAAAACCATGCTTCCTTCCACCTGGCTAAATGCGAGAAGACGAACCATGCTGGTGTTTTCCAGAAGGGGAGATTCTATAGAAAAACTTGCGGTCGCCCGTTATAATATTGGCGATGCTATCAAGTCTGCCTGGGACAAGGAGAAGCAGCCTAATCAATGGAAAGCACTCGCAGATATCATTAGCTCTCGGAATCCAGAAAAAATCGGGATCAATATTTCTGAGAATTATGGTCTTGCAGACGGATTGGTTAAAACCGATTATGAGGAACTTCTAAAAAGTTTGCCGCAAGAATATCATTCGAGGTTGATTTCTGCGGAAGATCTTGCCGTAGGTTGGGTAGAAACCCGAACTCTTAAAGAGATGCTACTATTTAGTTCATTGGTGGAACTAACGCATGAGGTCATTCAAGAAGCCTTTAGCACTCAAGTGATAGAGTCGGGAGTAACTACTACAGATGATGTGGTCTGGTGGTTACGACAAAAAGTGACCGATCTGGGACTGGAAACCTGGTTTCATCCAACCGTGGATATTCAGAGGAGTAACGAGCAACTTGTAGATCATATCACTGCATTCTCTAATGAAAATGGAAGCGATATTATTCTGAAAGGAGATCTGCTTCATTGTGACTTCGGAATTTCATATTTAGGTTTAAATACAGATTGTCAGCAAATGGCTTATATTCTTCAGGATACCGAAACCGAAGCTCCACAATTCTTACAGAAAGCCCTGGCAAAAGGAAACAGGTTGCAGGATATTCTTACTGAAAATTTTAAAACTGGCAGAACAGGAAATGAAATTCTGGCTGCGAGTCTGGAAAAGGCAAAAGCTGAAGGTTTAAAACCTTCGATCTATACCCATCCACTTGGGTTTTACGGGCATTCTGCAGGACCAACCATTGGAATGTGGGATCAACAGGGTGGAGTTCCCGGGACTGGGGACTACCCACTTTATGAGGACACGGCCTACGCAATTGAATTAAATACGGAAGTGAACATTCCAGAATGGGATAAGGATATAAGAATTATGCTGGAAGAGGCAGGATTCTGGGGAAAAGAAGGCTTTCGATACGTAAATAAGAGACAGACATCTTTAATACTTATCGATCCCTCTGCGGAATAAAAAAAAAGCAGCTAAAAAGCTGCTTTTTTTATTTAATTTTTTCTAC
>NZ_CAJWRQ010000019.1 GCF_913046405.1 uncultured Christiangramia sp. | reverse complement strand
AGGGCTCTATGGCATTTTGAAACCTCTGGATCTAATTATGCCTTATAGACTTGAAATGGGTACAAAACTGGCAACCAAATCTGGTAAGTCTCTCTATGACTTCTGGGGACACCAGTTATCTAAAGCGCTGATGTTAGAATTAGAGTCCCATATAGATTCGAAAATTATTAATTGTGCTTCTGTTGAATATTTTAAAGCTTTGGATAACCCTGAACTTGAGGCCAGCGTTATTACGCCCGTATTTAAAGAGATCAAAAATGGTAAAAGAAGCGCATACATCGATACCGGACCTTTACTTAGAAAAGAACATCCAATAAAGATTCCGCTTAAAACAGCATTTTTCATGGAATTCCCGGTATCCTGAAAGATCTGGAACAGAAAGTAAATCGCCATGATCATCCAGCCATGAGTATGAATGTCCCATTGCCCGTCCCTTCCTGAAAAGAGTATATAGAAACTGGTAGCGCCTATAAGTCCGCTAATGAACGCATACTTATTATTATTAGTGAATTTGAGACCAAGTCTATAAAGAAAGATACTTACGATGCTGCCCATGACAGCGGCTGGTAACCTCGCTGCGATCAGGTTCTTCATTCCAAATAACATCATGGATACCGCAGTTAGCCACGTAGGTAAAGGCGGTTTCTCGTAGCGTGGTTCATTATTAAGGGTTGTAAAGATCCAGTGATCAAGATTGATCATTTCCCGAGCGGTAGCAAAATTCCTTGCTTCCATGATATTTACAAAAATGGCATCGAGATTCACAAAGAATATCGCGAAGCAAACAAATAGTAATAGCAGAAAGTAATTATCCTTTAACTTCATTCTTCTGAATATAGATATTTCTAAGATACATAATAACACCAAAACTATGACCTGCAAGTAACACAGGGTCTTCTCGAAGGATCGCATAGTAGATGATCAAAGATGATCCCAGTAAGCTAAGTATCCAGAAGCCAAGTGGTAAGGAAGAAGATTTTCTTCTTTCAGAATAAGCCCATTGATAGATAAACCTAAGGGTGAATATAAGTTGTCCTGCAGTTCCCACGATCAATAACCACATTGGAATATCCACATTTCTAAATAAAGCTGCAGCGTCATACTGATTGTTATTAAACCCATAGATCACCACGAACAAAGGAAATATCCAGAGAAAAACTCTGATTAACCTATTTATCTTATTCCAGTCTCCCTGTAACTGTAAATTCCTGATGTATATAAAATAGGTAAGCGTCTGACCCAGCATAATGGCAAAATCGTCCCTCAGGTATCCATATATGAATAATAAGAAAGATGCTAGCAAGCTAATATGCCAGAAGAATTGAGGTGTAACCACTCGTTTATTCTTTTCTGAAAGCAGCCATTGTGCGATCATCCTCCCTGAAAAAAGTAGTTGAGCGATAAAGCCCAGAAGATAAATTATCCAATCGTTCATACTTCTGTGTATCGCGATTTTAGGAAATTATTTGAGTTGGTATGCAATGGTAAACTGTAGTTTGATGAATAATCTGGAATATTTTTGGTCGATACCACAAATGTAAAATAATATTCGAATTATAGTTTTTTTACCTCTTACCGATTTTTTCTCATACTTCAACTAAAAGTGCCAGTAGCTCAGATTTAAATTAAATTATCAAATTATATTTGAATACCGAATCTATTAGAATGCACCTGCCTTGGCTAACCAAATAATTAATGGTATGCTACAGCAAGAACATTACATCCAAAGTACCGATGAAGAAATATCTCATATCGAGTCTGTAAAGGGTTCTATTGAAGAGCTTCGCGAATCGGGAAATTTTTTCAGTGTTTCACTTCAAACACTTGAATTGATAAGAAGATTTAATCATTTATACATACAGGTTTTTGAAAAAATGGATCAAAATCCAAGTTTACTACACCAACTAGTAGTTGCTGCAAGTGGTCTGGAAGAAAAATTGATCAGAGAAAGCTAAATTTTTAAAACCGTATCTATACTGAAAATCAAAAACTTCCGATTGGGAGTTTTTATTTTTTTAAACTTACCTGAATTTTTCCCAAAAAAAGCATTGTTTAATTTATAAAGTGGCTTATATTTGCAACCGCAAATCGGTGGCATAGCTCAGCTGGATAGAGCACCTGCCTTCTAAGCAGGCGGTCCCAGGTTCGAATCCTGGTGCCATCACGAAAAGCCTTCCTTATGGAAGGCTTTTTTGTTTTTAATAGTCTCCTCGCCATTTACTAATTTATATTAAGTCCGTCATAAAAATTTGTCAAAAGATCGCAGACAGGTTTTGAACGGCTAATTCTTCCTAAATTGGAATAAGCTAATGTTATAAAATCAACCAGATCCTCTTTAAACATAGCGTTTAGAGAAGATTAAATTATAAGTTTTCAAATTATGCAGGAAATACCTGATCTATCTGAAAATTCCATTCAACAAATCTTAACAATTCTTAAAGAAAATAAGGAGATAAGCTGTATGCTTCCCGGCATGGGGATTTTGCATATTGAAAAAGAATTACCATATCTGGTCATCTACCGTAAAAAGTCAAATGATAAAGGCACCAAAAGGTTTATTACCAGTGAATCTTCTTATATGATTATCGGAAATCGCGATTTTGCCGGTTATCAAAAATTACTGATCGCTATTTCTAATTTGCTATCAGTAGAAATGAAATCATATTTACTGTTCGAAATTTATGCAGGAAATGAGGAATCTCAAAAATTGCGTATTAAAGGTCCTGCTGAAAAACTTCCTACCAGTCTGGAAACCCTTCAGAAGGATCTATTAACCATAAATGAAGTTTTTACCGGCCTGTATCTGGATACAGAAATTGTAGATACGATACATAGGCGTGCGGAAGATTCCGAAGATCTTATGAGTATTGAGGAGGCTAAGAATTGCGGTGCTGTTCTGGTAAGCCTAGAAATTCCTCCAGTTTACAGGAATGAGAATAATAAGTTATACCCAGTCTTTTTCAGAAATTTTAAAGACTTCCTGATCAAGGCCATGCATAGGTCGTTCTTTGACTTTATCAGGGTACAAACCACAGGCGGCGTCGCCAGCTTCAATGCATTGGGACGAAAATATTTAAAGCAAGTCGTATTTGATATTGATAAGCAGCTTGCAGATATTGAAAAATCATATCAATTCCTCTGGCTGGTTTCCCCTGCCAATATTCATGAAATCAAGGAAGAATTCTTTAAAAGTAAATATCAAAATGTTCTGGACTATCATTATCGCCTACTGCCGGTTGATCCTGATATTTTAAAGCGCAGACTGTATAATTTAAAGATCGAAGATATTGACGATCCTGCGATGTCCTATTTATTCCGCGAAAAGCGTGAAGAACTTGATATGCAAATCACCATGCTGGGCGAACGTGGGTCCAGCAACTTTATGTACGATAGCATTCGGCTTTACAAGGGCGTGGATCGACAATTATGCGAAGAGGCTCAGAATATTCTCAACGAAGTACCGGAAGAAACCTATAACGAGTCGAATGATATTATTGATGCGAAAGAATTTAGCAGCCTTGCACGAAAAGAATTTGATTATTTCAAGCAACAGGATGCAAACTTTAATTGCAAAGTCCATATTCGAAAAGATGTGAACGTAATGATGGTTTCTCATGGAGAATTATACATTCCTGCAGATTATGAAATGAGTCGTATCGAGGCAGAAGCACTTATTCAGCACGAAGTTGGAACGCATGTTCTCACTTATTACAATGGAAGCAGGCAACCTTTAAAACAATTAAGCATTGGCCTGGCAGATTATGATCCCCTACAGGAAGGTCTGGCTGTAATGTCTGAATTTATGGTTGATGGCCTTACAGCAAACAGACTTAGAATCCTAGCCGGAAGAGTACTGGCAGGACAGGCAGTTTTAGAAGGTGCGAATTTCCAGGAAATATTCAGATTATTAAAAATAGATTATGGTTTTTCTGCGGAAAGAGCCTTTAATATCACTTCCCGAATTATGCAGGGCGGTGGATTTATTAAAGACATTATTTATTTAAAGGGACTTGTTCTACTTAAAGAGCACCTTAAGAATAATGATGATTATGAGATTCTGCTAGCCGGTAAATACGGAATTAAGCACACAAATATAATCCGGGAATTAACAGACAGAAAAGTTTTGGAACCGCTTAGGATAAAACCCCGGTTTCTACATAGTGAACAAATGTTCGAAAAATTGAAATTAATCAGGAATGGTTTAAGCCTTCCACAAATGGTATGTAAATGAAAATATGTTTTGTATTAAATGATGTCGCAACAGAGAAAGATGGTACATCGAACGCGCTAATGCAGATGGCTCATCAAAGAGGTCATGAAGTTTATGCAATGGGTGTTGGAGATTTTAACTTCCACCATGATAAACCTATCACTATAAATTCTACTCAATTACCAAAGGATACTAAAACCAAGTCTACTAAGAAGTTTCTGGAAGCTTTGCAGGGTCCAAAGGCTATAAAAAAGCAAATTGACTGTACGATACTGGATGTTCTTTTTATTAGAAACAATCCTACCGAAGAAGAAGGAAGACAATGGGCCGAGCAGGCTGGTGTCGCATTTGGAAGAATGATCCAGCAACTGGATGTTCTGGTTCTAAACGATGCCTATGCCCTATCCCATGCCTTTATTGATAAATTATATTTCGAAGAGTTACCTCAGGAAATCAAACCAGCATCTATCATTACCAGAGACAAAGACCAACTTTTAGATTTCTGGGAGAAACAGAATAAAAAAATGGTTTTGAAACCTCTGGAAGGTTCAGGAGGACAGGATGTATATCTTATAGATGAACACGAGAAGAATGTAAACCAGATCATCGATCATTTAAGCTCTCAGGGATACGTGATCGCACAGGAATTTCTACCTGCCGTCAAAGATGGTGATGTTCGGGTACTATTGCTAAATGGGAAAGTAATGGAAAGAGACGGTGAAAAAGCGATTATACGACGTGTTGCCGGTGATGGAGAATTCCGTAGTAATTTCAGCCTAGGAGCTACTGCAGATAGTAGTGAGCTAACTCCGGAAATGCAACGTATCGTTGATCTTACAGCACCTAAATTAATTCGTGACGGATTATTTTTCGTGGGACTTGATATCGTCAAGGATAAATTGATCGAGATCAATGTACTAAGCCCGGGTGGAATGGAACATTTTAAGGATATCGGACTTTCGCCTTTTACAGATTATATTATCGAGGCGATCGAAAGAAAAGTTGAGTATAAGAATATGTATAAAGGTCAGTTAAGCAACAGGACTCTGGCCACAATGGATTAATTTTATGAAAGAGAAGCTAGAAGAGAACGTAGACAGGATCATAGGAGAATATTCTTCAGGAAAACCCGGCCCGTTATTATTCGTGACAGCTGGAATTCATGGAAACGAACCAAGTGGTGTGTTCGCCCTGAAGGAAGTTTTTAAACAACTGGATAAAACCAAACCTGAGATTGAGGGTAAAATTGTTGGAGTTTCCGGGAACCAGAAAGCACTTAATGAGAACAAACGTTATATAGACGAGGACCTCAACAGAACCTGGACAAAAAAAAATATTCAGAAAAATGATCCTCAAACACATGAGCAAAAAGAAATGCTCGAGATCATTAAGGTACTAAACAATTATTCTGAAAAGGACCATACGAAAAGGTATTTTCTAGATTGCCATACCACCTCATCGGCAAGTTTGCCTTATGTCTCGGTACAGGAAGTGAACGACAATGATGAATGGGCGCATAATTTCCCGACTTATATCATTAGAGGTTTCAGTGATATCATTACGGGAGACATCGACCATTATTTAAGCCGAACTGGAATGACTGGGTTTGTATTCGAAGCTGGTCAACATACAGATGATACTTCTGAAGAAAATCACGAAGGGGTGATCTGGTTAGCTCTGAGGGAAGCAAATAAATTAGATCTTTCTGAAATCTCTACCTATCCGGAATGTGTGGAAAGGTTCAGTAAAAAAAATGCTCCAGATCAAAAGACTTTCGAAATAATTCATCGCCATGGCCTGGAGGATGGAGATACTTTCAAAATGAAGGAAGGATATGAGAATTTTCAGAAAATTGAAAAAGGCGAACTTTTAGCCGAACAGAACGGCGAGAAAGTTTATAGCGAATGGGATGCTTATATTTTCATGCCGCTATACCAGTCACAGGGAAACGATGGTTTCTTTGTCGTGCAGGACGTATAGAAAAAAAGCAGCCAAATGGCTGCTTTTTTTTATTTCTGAAACTCCAGACATACCGGAGTTTTAATTTCAAAAATGGGTTCCTGAATCTTTAATTTTCCGCTTTCAGGATTGATCGTGTAAGTTGTTATATTTCCAGTATCCTGGCTGGCAGCATATAAGTATTTTCCGAAAGGTGATATGGCAAAATTTCGTGGTGTCTTTCCAGCTACTGGAACAAAATCAACATTCTTTAGTGTTCCGTTCACCTGATCTATACTAAATATAGCGATACTATTATGACCTCGATTACTGGTATAAAGAAATTTTCCTTCCTTGCCTATATGAATATCGGCTCCAGAATTTTTGTCCAGGTAACTTTCCGGCAATGAACTGAGAGTCTGTACAATTTCAAGTGCGCCACCCTTTAAAACCTTATAGGTGGTCACAGTAGAATTCAGCTCATTCATGCTATACACGAAATTACCATTTCTACTCAAACTTAAATGTCTTGGGCCAGCACCTTCAGGAAGTTGTACCTGGAAATTTTCATGTTTTGAAAGTGTTCCACTGGCAACATCAAAGTCGTATACTAAAATTCGATCATTCCCAAGGTCTGCAACATATGCAGTTCTATTGTCACCACTTATTTTAACTGTATGTGCGTGAGCGGTTTCAGCTTCAGGAAGTTTTAATTCACTCACCTTTTCAAGGGCTCCATCAGACTTAACTTTATAAGTAGCTACTACCCCACCCATGTAATTACTAACGAATACAAACTTTCCAGATCTGTCCAGGGCGATATGACAGGGAGCATGGCCTCCGGTAGAAAGTTTACTAATTTCCTTAAGGTTTCCATTCTCCTGGATTTGGTAGGAATATACATAACCAGACTTATCGTCTCCCGGTCCCAGTTCACTAACCGCAAAAAGAAACTTTCCTTGTCTTCCTGTTTTTACGAACGAAGGATTAACGATCTTAGCCTGTGTACCGCAGTTAGTGAGACTGCCATTATCAGGATCCTGATGTAGCAGGTAGATCCCTTCAGCTTTGCCATCTACATGGCCTTCTTTCTTTGTATAAGTTCCTACATACATCTTATTCATTTTCTTGTCCGCATCAGCTTCAGATTGAGCTGAAGTATTAGAACTTATCAGAATAAATACACTGCAGGCAGTAATCTTAGCGATCTTAGTGAATTTTAAAGCCATTTTTTTCGTTTAAAATAATAAAGCATTAAAAGGAATATGATGATCATTACTCCCCAAAGTACAAAGTAACTATACTTCCATTGCAATTCCGGAATATATTCGAAATTCATTCCGTAGATTCCAGCGATAAAGGTAAGCGGAATAAAAATACTCGCCATGATGGTAAGTACTTTCATGACCTCGTTCATTTTGTTACTAATTGTGGTCATATACATATCCATAAGACCCCAGATCATTTCCCGATAAATTTCGATATTCTCTGAAATCTGAATTATATGATCATATAGATCCCTGATGTAATTCCCTGTGTGTGGATCTATAATCTCGTTTTCCAGTTTTTCCAGTCGGCTTATCACTTCCCGCAGAGGAAAAACAGCACGTCTAATTCTTAGAATGTTTCTTTTAAGATCCTGTATCTCGTAAACAATATCATCACTTGGTCTGTTAGTAAAAAGGCTTTCCTCCAGCAGTTCGATACGATCGCTCATATCATCGATCACTAGGAAATAATTATCTATAATGGCATCCAGAAGCGCAAACATTAGATAATCTGCTCCCTTTCCTCTTATTCTTCCTTTTGATGTTTCCAAACGTTCACGGATAGGATCAAAAACATCACCATCAGATTCCTGAAAGGTGATGACATAGTTTTTACCAACGATCATACTAATATGCTCATTTTCTATTTCACCATCCTTGTGGTAAAGCATTTTCGCAACAATAAAAAGATAATCCTGGTATTCTTCAATTTTAGGTCGTTGCCCGGTATTTACAATATCTTCCATGACCAGGGGATGCAATTCATAGTAATCCCCAAGTTTTTCGATCTCACCAATATTATTTAGTCCGTCAATATTGAACCAGGTAACACTTTTTTCATCTACATAATTAAATGCATCATCTGGCGAATTGGAAGTATACCTTTCGTACTGATCGGCATTATAATCGATTACTTCCAGTTTGGTTTCTGAAGATTCCTTGTGACCCACGTAGGTCATCGTTCCAGGCACCTGGTTTACCGTCTTAGTATGTTTGGGACGCCTTAGCAACAGCTTTCTTCGTTTCGCCATATAAACTTTAATTTCCATAAAAATAGGAATAATCTGTCAATACTCTTGATTACACATTCGCTAAGGGACTATTTATTCCTGCTGAAAATTGACCTTGCAGCTGGTTGTTCTGAACCTTTAATTTTACCTTTGTCCCATGAATGAAGTTAAGCTGCTGGATACTCTGAAGGAGTATTTTGGATATGAGAAGTTTAGACCCTTACAGAAGAAGATCATACAATCTGTATTCGATGGAAAAGATAACATGGTGATCATGCCAACCGGCGGTGGGAAATCTATTTGTTACCAGCTTCCCGCAATCTTATTACCTGAAATTACTCTCGTAATTTCACCACTTATAGCTCTCATGAAGGACCAGGTAGACGGTTTGAACGCCAATGGTGTTCCCGCCGCTTACCTCAACAGTAGCCAGACCGAAGATCAACGTGAAGCTATTTTCAAGAAAATTGAGAATAAAGAGCTTAAACTTATTTATGTTGCTCCGGAAAGTCTTCAAATCGTTGATCGTTTCCTGGTGGATGGAAAAGTTAGTCTAATCGCCATCGATGAAGCACACTGTATCTCGAGTTGGGGACATGATTTTCGCCCGGCCTATACACAACTTGGATATCTTAAGAACAGGTTGCCTTCAACTCCAATCCTGGCGCTTACCGCAACTGCAGATAAAGCCACTAGAAATGATATTTGCCGACAGCTGAATATTCCTTCTGCCAAAAAACATATTGCATCTTTCGACCGGAAGAATCTAAGCCTGGAAGTAAAACCTGGTATCAAGCGATTTGAGCAGATTGCAAAATTTCTCAAAAATCGTACTTCTGAAAGTGGAATCGTCTATTGTCTTAGCCGAAAAACTACTGAAGAGCTTGCTGCCAAACTGAAGGCAAAAGGATTCAAAGCTGAAGCCTATCATGCAGGAATCGATCATGATCAACGTTCGCAGATACAGGATGACTTTATCAATGATGAAAAACAGATCATCTGTGCAACCATCGCTTTTGGAATGGGTATCGATAAATCTAATATCCGTTGGGTCATTCATTATAACATGCCAAAGAACCTTGAAGGATATTACCAGGAAATTGGACGTGCCGGTAGAGATGGACTGGAATCTGAAACACTTTTGTTTCATTCTTATGCTGATGTGATCCAGCTTCAGAAATTTGCCTCGAATGCGAAGAATGAAGAAGTACAATTGGCAAAGCTTGATAGAATGAAGCAATATTCTGAAGCACTTTCCTGCAGAAGGAAGATCCTGCTTGGGTATTTTGGAGAGTACCTTCAGAAAGATTGCGGTAATTGTGATATTTGCCGGAATCCACCGGAATTCTTTGATGGTACGATCATCGCACAAAAAGCACTGTCATGTATCTACCGACTTAAAGCGTCTGAACCAATTTCCGTAGTGATTGATGTTCTAAGGGGTTCACAAAATGAAGTGGTTCGTAAGAACAATTACCAGGAGCTTTCTACCTATGGTATCGGGAAAGATATTTCCTGGCAAAACTGGCAGCAGTATATTATACAATTGATCAACCTTGGTTTGCTGGAAATCGCTTTCGATAAAAACAATCATCTTCAGTTAACTGAAAATGCTAAGTCAGTTCTATTCAGCAAGGAGAAGGTTTTTCTGGCAGATGTTAAACAACAGGTAGAGAAAGCTGAAAAGGATAAAAAAGAGTCAGCTTCTAATTCGCTGTTCGAGAAACTAAGACAGTTAAGACTTTCCATCGCAAAAGAAGAAGATATTCCTGCCTACCTTATTTTCAACGATGCTGCATTAAAGGATATGGAAAAACAACGTCCAATGTCTGATGCAGAATTCCTGCTGATCGATGGAGTTGGTCGTAAGAAAATGGAAGACTATGGGTATCGCTTTATCAAAGAGATCATTGCCTTCAGTAAAGATAAAAGGGAGAAAAAACCGAAAAAGAAGCGCTCTAAAAAATCTAACACCTTTAAGGAAACACTGGAATTATATGATCGTGGATTGAGTATAGAGGAGATGGCAAAAGAAAAAGGCGTTTCAACCAATACGATCTACGCGCACCTGATCAAACTTTATGACGAGGAAGAGGAGATCAACCTGCATCAGTTCGTTCCAAAATCTGATCTAAAAGCGATCAAAAAAGCAAAATCTGATCTTAACGATCCTAATTCATTGAAAGCATACTTCGAACATTTTGAAGGAGCCATCCCTTATGAGACGATCAAGCTAGGTCTTAAGATCATTGCTGATAAATAGATTGCTAATCAAATTCCAGTTTTCTCAGGATCAATCCAGATGCCGGGGCGATAAAGTCCATTTGTAAATGCGGGGTATCTGGTCTTAGGCTTTCTTCAATTTCATCAAGACTTAATTCTCCGCGTCCTACCTGTATAAGTGTTCCCATCATTAAGCGAACCTGGTGCCGTAAAAAACCTGATGCGTGAATGTGAAATATATAGGATCTTTCAGGGAAGAAATTTGCAGTATATAGCGTATTCTCAACAAGTTGAGATCTTAGCATCTCACGCTCAAAAGTGCTTTTCTCAGATACCCGCACGCAGTAATTCTTAAAGTTATGCTTGCCTTTATAGAGCTTAGCGGCTTCTTTCATTTTTTCAATGTCAAGGTCTTCCTGAAAATTAGCCATAAAAGGTGCACAAAATGGATGAAATTTGTCATCAACGCTAAATAAATAGGCATATTCCTTTGTTTTCGAATCCTGTATGATATTAAATTTATCATCTACTTCTTCAATACTTAAAGCTCGAATATCCTGTGGTAGATTTTTATTTAATAGTTTGAGGAATTCCTGCAAATTTTCCAGTGGTTCATGATCAAGAAATAATTCAAAAGCCGACTCTTCCGCAGATACCATGGCATCTGTACGGCTGGTTCCAAGGATCTTGTATTTTGCGCCGGGCATGATCCAGCCAAAGGTTTTAGTGATCAAACCTTCAACCGTTTTCACATCAGGCTGTTTTTGCCACCCATGTAAACGGTATCCTAAATACTGTACTTTGATAAAATAGAAGAATCTTTTCCTGAACAAACGCATGATTTTCCGGCAAAGATATCCAAATTGAACCGCATTCCTAGTTACTCAAAGATTCAAGAGCTTCAGGTTTCAGAGATTTCAGTAATTATATTTAAATTGTACTCCTGACAGGAGTTTTCAGAATAAACCTATCAAAAATTTTTTGGCATCTAATACCTTCGGAAGAATTTAAAAGGAGTAAATGTGCTAAAATAACCTGAAGATCAACATTGAAATTAAACCAGTCCTCAAAGTATAGAATATGAAAAAATACCTTTTAGTTATTATTGCTTTTCTTACGTTCTACAAGGTGAATTCCCAAAACCGGGATAGCATCACTGCCGAAGATTACGCAAACGCAGAAAAGTTCTTAAGTTATAATACAAATAGTAAAATTTACCGGAGTTACGTCTATCCTCAATGGCTGGATAATGGAGATTTTTGGTATCGAATTACCACCCGGGATGATTCCGAATTTGTTCTGGTCAAAAGTAAAACTGGTGACAAAACTACCTTTACTTCCAAAGAGGAATTGCTAGCAAACATTGAATCAGAGTCCCAAGAAAATGGAAGGTATTCGCGTATAGAAGTTGCTTCACCAGATGGAAATAAATTGCCTTATATCAAGGATTGGAATTTATGGATCAAAGATGCTGCCACTGGTGGGGAGACGCAACTAACCAAAGACGGAATCGAAAATTATGGTTATGCTACAGATAATGCTGGTTGGAGAAAAAGTGACAAGCCAATCCTGTTATGGTCTCCAGATTCAAAAAAGATCGCCACTTTTAGACAGGACCAGCGTCATGTAAGTGATATGTACCTTGCTTCAACTAAAGTTGGGGCTCCAGAACTTCAGCAGTGGAAATATCCGCTTCCGGGGGATGAAAAGGTGATTCAGATCGAGCGTATTATTATAGATACAGAAAATTCAGAGATCATTCCGCTAAAAATTCCGCAGGATCCAAGAAGAGGAACTCTGTGCGATGATATTAGTTGTTCAGGTGCATTCGATGATAATCAGTGGAGTGAGGATTCTAAGGAGCTGGCCTTTGTTTCAACTTCAAGAGACCATAAAGTAGCAAAGTTCAGAATTGCAGATGCAACTACTGGAGAAGTTCGTGAAGTTTTTGAGGAGAAAGTAAATACTCAGTATGAATCTGGACAAGGTAGCATTAACTGGAAATATTTCCCTGAAAGCAATGAGATCATCTGGTATTCTGAAAGAGATGATTGGGGTCACTTATATCTTTATAATTCCAGAACCGGAGAACTTAAAAATCAGATTACCCAAGGAGAATTTGTTGTAACTGAAGTTTTAAAGTTCAATCCTGAAGATCGCATGATCTATTTTATGGCAAATGGGAAGGATCAGTCAATGGATCCCTACTTCGCTCAGTTTTACAGCATTCGCTTTGATGGCAAAAAGCTGCAAAGCCTTACTCCTGAAGATGCAAATCACAGAATTAGTATCTCTCCAGACAGTAGATACTTTGTAGACAATTATTCCAAACCAGACACTCCTAACAAGACTGTCCTGAAAAAAATGAATGGTAAACAAATCGCTATGCTGGAGCAGGCAGATATTAAAGATCTGGAGGCTGAAGGCTGGAAACCGGCCAGGCGAATTAGCGTGAAGTCCAGGAATGGAGATTGGGACCTTTACGGCCTTATGTTTACGCCAACACACCTGGATGAGAATAAATCCTATCCCGTGGTGAATTATATTTATCCAGGACCTCAGGGAGGTGGAGTTGGTTCCCGTTCATTTTATCCAAGCCGGAGTGATCATCAGGCACTCGCCGAACTAGGTTTTATAGTGGTAATTATTGACGGTACCTGCAACCCGAATCGATCAAAATCCTTTCATGATGCCTGCTACGGTAATATGGCCGATAACACCCTGGAAGATCAGATCAGCGGACTTAAGCAATTAGCTAAAAAGTATCCTTATATGGATCTGGATCGAGTTGGGATCTGGGGACATTCAGGTGGTGGATTCGCTACTGCTGCCGCACTTTTTAATTACCCTGAATTCTATAAGGTTGGTATTTCTGAATCTGGAAACCATGATAACCGCAATTATGAGGATGACTGGGGAGAGCGTTATATAGGTTTATTGCGCAAAGACGAAGATGGTACTTCAAATTATGCTAAACAAGCCAACCAGAACTTGGCGGTGAACCTGGAAGGTAAATTGCTTCTGGCCCACGGAGCCATGGATGATAATGTACCACCATATAATACATATCTGGTAGTTGATGCCCTTATTGAAGCCAATAAGGATTTTGATCTGATAATTTTCCCTCATGCGCGCCATGGCTTCGGAAAAGATTCGTATTATATGATGCGAAGACGCTGGGATTATTTTGTGGAACATTTAATGAAAGCCACTCCCCCTCAGAATTATGAATTAGGACCGAAATCTTAAAAAATGCAACCAAAGATAAAGGAAATTGAAGCTGTTAAACTTGCAGGTATAAGTAAGGAAACCAGTATGGCAAATGATAAAACAGAAGTGCTTTGGAAACGTTTTATGAGTATTAAGGTAAAGACACCATCCCTGGCCAATCGAGACTTATATTCTGTAGAACAGTATAAAAAAGCATTTCTAAAGGGAGAATTTGATCCTCAAACCAAATTTGAAAAATGGGCCGCAGTTGAGGTAGACGATTATGCAGACCTTCCAGAAGGTCTTGAAAAACTTGAGTTGGAAGGCGGATTGTATGCGGTTTTCAGACATCGCGGAACGGCACAGAACTTTGCCGGAACCGCGAAGTATATTTTTGAGGACTGGCTTCCAAAATCTGAATATCAGCTTGCACATCGCCCTCATTTTGAGATCATGGGAAGTGATTATAAAGGACCCGATGATCCTGAATCTCTGGAAGATATTTATATTCCGATAAGTCCAAAATAGTCAAACGTTATATGCTATCTCATTCTTCGGAAGTCGATCTTATAAGTCAGTTTAAAGGATTTTTAGAAACGCCAGATATTAGAAAAAAATACCGTTCTGAAATTCCTGTTTTCGAATTTCCCGAAGTAGATATCACTGAGGAATTAATAGCTGAACTTAAAAAAATTGATCACCCTAGGAATTCTGTTTTGGGCAAAAGGATGGAAAGTTTTTTTGAAATAGCCATCAAATTTTCCAAACGTTACAAACTTATTGCTTCCAATATCCAGGTCAATCAACAAAAGATCACTCTGGGTGAACTAGACTTTTTACTTTACGATTTTCAAAATAATAGACCTTTACATGTGGAGCTGGTTTATAAGATCTATATTCTGGACCCAGAAGTAGGTCAGGATGAGAAGATGTTCATAGGTCCCAACAGGAAAGATTCTTTTCTGGAAAAAATGGAGAAGATCACTACGAAGCAATTACCGCTACTAAAACATCCGGAAACTCAAGGTTATCTGAAAAAATACGATCTGGATCTGGAAGAAATGGAGCAGCAAATATGCTTTAAAGCTCAGTTGTATTCCAATGATCCTGATACAACATTGCAAATTGGTAAATATCTTAGCCTTCAGGAATTTCAGAAACTGAACAAGAATGGTGCAGAATTCTATGCTCCTAAGAAAAATTTATGGAGCTCAAAGCCGGAATCCTGTAAATACTGGCATTCATATGCTGAAATAATGGAAGAAATTGCTAAACTTTTTCAGAAGAAAAAATCACCACTTATATGGATGAAGCATAAGCATAGCTTTTCAAGGTTTTTTGTAGTTTGGTGGAAATGATACTGGCTTCTAACATGTTTGAAAATATAGATCTGTTCAATCTGCTTATTCTTTTGCTAGCAGGAATTGTAGCATTTATTATTTCAACGATCTCTGGTGGTGGTGGCGCACTAGTTCTTGTACCGTTTCTTAGCTTTCTAATTGGAACTCCGCAAACACCACCCGTTTTGAATCTGGGAACTTTTATTGGCAGACCGGCCCGACTCATAATTTTCTGGAAACATATCAACTGGCAGGTTTTCTGGTATTACGTTCCTCCTGCTTTGCTTGGAGCCTTACTCGCCGGCTGGTTCTTTACACGAATCAATGCGGGCTGGCTACAAATTCTGGTTGGAATATTCTTGATAAGCACAGTATTTCAATATCGCTTCGGAAAGAAGGAACGATCATTTCCTGTAAAACTATGGTACTTCATACCACTAGGGTTTAGAGTTTCTATCCTGGGAACTGTAATTGGAGCTTTAGGACCAGTTCTCAACCCTTTTTATCTCAATCTGGGTCTGGATAAAGAAGAGTTAATTGCGACAAAAACCGCGAACTCATTCTTCCTTGGAATCGCACAAATTGGTAGTTATACGTTCTTCGGACTTCTTTATACCGAATTATGGATTTACGGAATTGCCTTAGGTCTTGGAGCGGTATTAGGAAATATCATTGGTAAAAAATTCCTGAGTAGTATGAAGAGTTCAAGCTTTCGCAAGCTACTGATCATTCTAATGGTTGTTAGTGGGATTTTATTGATCTACAATCAGCTGAAATAATTAAAATTACTAGCTTTGCAGCTCAATTCACTTCTATGCGTCCCGAATACAAAGAGGCAGTTAAAGCATCCTATTTTAGTATCGCGGGAAATGCTTTGTTAGCAATAGCTAAAGCAATTACTGGAATCTTTGGGAACTCTTATGCTTTGATCGCAGATGCAATAGAATCCACCACCGATGTTTTTTCTTCTTTCCTTGTTCTTTTAGGGATTCGTTATGCCAACAAACCTGCAGACGAAAATCATCCTTACGGCCATGGGAAGGCAGAACCACTTATTACGTTCATGGTTGTGGGTTTTCTGATTGTATCAGCCACGATCATTGCCTATGAGAGTATTGAAAATATACAGACCCCTCACGAAGTTCCTGAACCCTATACACTCATCGTTCTCGCGGTCATCATTATTATTAAAGAGTTATCCTATAGGTTCGTATCTAAAAAAAGCGATGAGACAGATAGTTCTGTTCTCAAAGCAGATGCTTGGCACCATAGAAGTGACGCTATTACATCATTTATGGCCTTTGTAGGCATAAGTATAGCCCTCGTGATGGGTGATGGATATGAAAATGCTGATGACTGGGCAGCACTTTTCGCTTCAGGTTTTATTCTGTTTAATGCCTACCTGATCCTTAGACCGGCTCTGGGAGAAGTAATGGATGAGCATCGATACGAAGATATAGAAATGGATATTAGAAGTGCCGCCCTGGGAGTTCCTGGAGTGGTAGAAACAGAGAAATGTTACGTACGCAAAACAGGTATGACTTACCACATAGATCTACGCATTGCAGTGGATGCAAATATCACGGTTAAAGAGGGTCATGATATTGCACATGAAGTCAAAGACCAGGTGCTGGAAAATGTTCCCCAAGTCGCAGATGTGCTGATCCATGTTGAACCAGACGACGAACTTTAAGCCAGTTCACAATATTTTGAGACTTATTAAGAAAGATTTAGTAGTAAGCACGGGGCTTTCGCTTTGAAGTGTTTCATAATAGACTTACCTTTTAACTACCAAAAAATTAAAGATATGTCTATGATAAATGAAAAGGAATTTAAAGAACTAGCTAGCTATAAAAATGACACTTGTGTGTCTATTTTTATTCCAACACAACGTGGTGGAAAAGAAGTTTTAGAACAGAAAAACCTTAAGCACTTACATTCATTTTGGACTGAGGCAAGTAAAAAACTTTCAACCAAGGGAATTGAGAAAAGTACGTTAGATACGATGTCTAAGAAGTTTGAAGAACTTCTGGATGATAAAGATTTCTGGAGACACCAGTCAGATGGACTGGCAGTTTTCGCTGCTCCAGATTATTTCAAAACTTTCAGTCTTCCCGTAAATTTTGAAGCTTACACTTATATTTCCGAAGAATTTTATGTGAAGCCATTAATACCAGCAATGAATGGTGATGGCAAATTTCATGTATTATCATTACAGATAAGTGATGTGCAGTTATATGAGGCCAGTAAATATTCTATAACTCCAATCGATATCGATGATCTTACACCTTCAGAACTTGAAGAACGTGTAGGGTACGATTATAAAGAAAAAGCACTGCAATTTAGAACGCAGGGAGCTGGAGGAGAAAAAACTCAGTTTCACGGTCACGGTGGTAGTGAAAGAGATGAAAAAGATGAGATCAAACAATTCTTTCGCGCGGTAGATCAAGGACTTCAAAATTATTTAAACAAAGAAAAGTTACCATTGATCGTTTACTGTCAGGATTATCTATTTCCAATTTACAAAGAGGCTAATACTTACAATCACCTTGTAGATGAAGTTGTGGACGGTAATCCAAATGACTCAGATCTACTGGGAGTGCATGAAAAGTCTCTGAAGATCGCGGAAAAATTTCTGGATAAGGATCGCGACAGCAAGCTTGAGAAATATAAAGAGCAAAGTCAAACAGAGAATACCTCTTCTGCACCAAGTGATATTATGGCGGCAATCCATCATGGAAGAATCGATACATTATTTGTCGAAAATAGAGCCGAGATATGGGGAACTTACGACGAAGATCAAATGAAAACTGAGATCGACGATGAGCAAACCAGTGAAAACAGCTCTCTTATGAATCTGGCGGCGAAGAAAACTATCGAAATGGGCGGAAACGTTTATTTAATTCAGGATTATTTAATGCCTGAAAAAGAATCTAAAATGAATGCACTATTCAGGTTCTAATATTTTTAAAAGTTCAAGGAGCCCGGAAATATTTTCCGGGCTTTTTTTATTCCCTCTTCTTAGCAAAAACTGAATTTAACCTTAACTTTATCCAACCAAACCAGAAAAATGGATACAAACTTAGCCGTGCTCATTGATGGAGACAATATTCCTTCAGCACATATAAAAGAAATGATGGAAGAGATTGCCAAATATGGTAATCCTACGATCAAAAGAATATACGGAGATTGGACCAAACCTCACTTGAACAAGTGGAAAAGTGTGCTTCTTGAAAATGCCATTCAGCCAATTCAGCAATATGGATATACCCAGGGAAAGAACGCTACAGATTCTGCAATGATCATTGATGCCATGGACATTCTCTACTCTAATAAAGTTGATGGCTTCTGCCTGGTTTCAAGTGACTCCGACTTTACACGTCTTGCTACCAGACTTCGTGAAGCTAGCATGAAAGTTATTGGTATTGGTGAAAAAAAGACTCCAGATCCATTCATTGTCGCCTGCGATAAGTTCATCTATATTGAAATTCTGAAGAATAATTCCAAGGAGAATGAAAATGAGAATGATAAGGCAAAAACCAAGGAGAGTAGAAAACAGAATGTAGACAAGATCACTCCAAAGGTGGTCCGATTAATTTCACAAACCATTTCTGATGTTGCCGATGAAGATGGCTGGGCATTCCTTGGGGATGTTGGAAGTTTACTTCAGAAAAAACAACCGAATTTTGATTCACGTAACTACGGTTTCCAGAAGCTAACTCCAATGATAGATTCTATTGAAAAGTTTGAAATAGAATCCAGAGAGAATTCTAATTCTCGATTTAAACTTATCTATGTTCGAAATAAATAAATGCTAATGCGGAATATCAAAAAACTACATAAAGCTGAATATCGCCCTATCGGGGATTTGAAGACCTGGTCTCCTATGCCAACCAGAGAATTACAAATGCTCGATCCATTTCTGTTCTTAAATCATCACGGTCCGCAAACCTATGATGCGAACAATCAGGGATTACCGTTCGGCCCGCATCCACATCGAGGTATGGAAACGGTCACTTTTATCATTGAAGGTGATATCACGCATAAGGATACTGGTGGACATACTAGTGTAATTGAAGCCGGAGGCGTGCAGTGGATGACTGCGGGAAGCGGACTTTTACATGCGGAAGTCTCTTCTGAAGAATTTAAAAAGAATGGTGGTGACCTCGAGATCCTCCAATTGTGGGTGAATCTTCCAAAAAGACTGAAGATGATGCAACCACAGTATAAAGGACTTCAAAAGGAGCAGATCTCCGTCTGGGAAAATGAGGAAAGATCTATAAAAGCCCAGGTCGTTTCAGGGAACTTTAAAGGGATACGCGGGGCTTTTGATACTCCAACATCAGTGGATCTGGCTGTGGTACACTTTATTGCTAATACATTTCTGGAACTGGAAATTCCCAGGGACGAAACGATCTTCTTTTATGTAATTTCTGGAGAACTAAATGTAAACGATATTCTGGTGCCTGCCTTACATGTGGCTGAATTTTCCAATAACTCTGAAATTCTGAATATCAAGGCTTCAGTAGATAGCAAACTATTGATTGGTCATGCTAAACCACTAAAGGAAAATGTTGTTTTTGGAGGACCTTTCGTCATGAATTCTGAAGATGAAATCAGGCAGGCCTACGATGATTTTCACTCTGGAAAGATGGGTAGCTGGGATTAGTCATCTTAAAAATTCTTTCAGTCATTTATCTTATTAAGCTGAAGTGTCCGGTTAATGTCTTTTCTCCGTTTTGGATCAGACTAAACCAGTATTCTCCAGCAGGTAGATCTACATTTTCAAATTTACCGTTCCACCTGGCATTCTTAGCATCCAGCACAGTATATAATTTACCATACCTGCTATAGATCTGTACAATATAATCTGAAGCAATACCATGAACGGTCCAGGTATCATTAATACCATCACCGTTTGGAGTAAAGAAAAGATCATATCCAAATATGGATATTTCTTTTGAAATCACGTCGCAAGCCTTGGTATCCCGAACATATACTGTATGAATTCCAGGCGGGACATTACTAAAAATCGAACTCGGCTGAAATTGCCCGATATCGTCCAGCGAAAATTCATAGGTTGCATTTCCAGTGATATCAATCTCCACCTCATATCCATTAGTAAGGTTCCTTATATTCACCTCCTGAATGATAGCTGTTTCTATAAGATTAACTTGGAAATTTCTTGAACTTATGCATGAATTTTGATTGGTTACTTCTACTCTATAACTCCCAGGTGCTGAAACGTAAATTTTCGAGGATGACTGTGGAAGTTGCTCCTCTTCGTAAAACCATTGAATTAACAAATCTTCTGAAGCATTCGAGTCCAGACCAGAGTCAAGCAACAATTGTTCATCATTACCATTGCATAAACTTAATACCAAATCTTCCGGAAGTTCAGCCACACCAGCATTTTGAATTGGTAAAACGGCAAAGCCTAGACAAACTTCCTGATCAAGAAGTTTCACATATAGCTTTTCCTGTTGTATTTCAGAAAATGAAATGTCTGTTAGTATTTCAGATTCCTCATTTAAGGCATCGTTTTTACTTAAGTAAATCTGGAAGTCGGAAGCATTATTGTTTTCTTCAAAAAGATGATCTCTAAGATCGCTGATTTCTATGTCATTACTACCAGATCCTTCAGCTGAACAAATTGAAAATACGTCCAAAATGGTTTCAGAAGTTATAGTAAGTTTTATCTCTGTGATTTCAGAACATCCAAAACCATCATGAACAGTCCCGTAAACGATTGCCGTACCAGAACTGTAATTTTCAGGATCGGTGATCTGATTAACTCCGTTTTCGGCATCTGATCTATTTATAAAAAACTCTTCTACCACCGTTCTCTGATTCGGATTCAAAATTTGGGAAGCACTTTCAAGCAAGTTGAAGCGTACAGTTTCAGTATCAGCAAAACCACATGCGACAAGTTCTGCCGTGCTATAATCTATTACAGGATAATATTCTATGATCACGTTACCCTGGGCAATGCAGCCTTCCGTAGAAGTTAATTCAATTGAGTATTCACCAGGTGTGTTTACACGTAGTTGATCACCTGTCTCATCCTGCAGCAGAACACCGTTTCTGTACCATTCCACCTGATCTCCTGATGCAATAGCCGGTTTAAGTAATACACTTTCACCATAGCAAATAGCATCATTATTCTGAACCAGCCGATCTGGCCCAAGATCTGCACTGGATTGAAAACTTCCAGCTTCCAGGAATACTGCAGAATCATATTTATCATTGAGATCATCAGCGATTACAAGCTTAACATGATATGTTTCTCCTGGGATGACATCTGCGACAGCATTCAGAACTTTCGTCTGACCATCGAATATCGTTTCAGCATCAAAATTAAAGCGATCAAAATAAGCTTCGTTCACGGCCGGACAATTATCAGATATAAAAGGATGAACGGTCGTATTCAAAATGGGAGTTTGAGTACCCGGGACGACTGCAAGGTTTTTGTAAGTGGTTTCATCTGCTTTCCGAATGAAAAAAGCAAAAGCATCAGAAAAATAACATGTCACCGAATTATCAAACTGATATTCTTCAGAAGCAAATAGATAGCGAAAACTAATGCCGGCAACATTGGGTACGAAATCAAATTCTATAACCGTGGCGTTATAGGAGTCGATATTAAGTTCTTCCTCTAACTGACTATCACCGTCCCAGCCGGAATGAAAGTCATTTGCCAGACTGGAAGTGGGCTCTGAAATCGTTTCAAGTTTTCCCGTGCTTAAAACCAATCCATTACTAATTGGAAATCCTGTGCCAGCTGCATCAAAATACCCGAAACTTTTACTGCCATCGGTAAAATTTGCTCCGGAAACATTGGTCACCACAACATCTGTAATGCAGTCACTTTGTATGAGCACTTCTTCGATAAGTTCCTGTGCAGTATATCGATCCTGATCGACCTGAATGCTCTGAGAGAAACTCAGTGCAGGCAGTAACATTAGCAGGATCAATTTTCTCATGAAAGCCTTGAACTAACTCTTAATGTCTCTTTTTGAGAACTTTTACAATATCCTCAAGTCCGTAACCTTTGGCTTTTAAAAGAATCATATAATGAAACAACAGATCTGCACTTTCATTTAGGAAAAGGTTTTCGTCATGATCTTTGGCTTCAATCACTACTTCTACAGCTTCTTCACCAACTTTCTGTGCGATCTTATTAAGCCCTTTATCGAACAATGAAACAACATAACTATTCTCGTTTTCCTGTCTGTTTTCCTTAGGTGTCTCACTCAGCTTTTTCCTGCTGGCGATGATGCCTTCCAATTCTGAAAGAAAACCGTATTCTGCCGAGTTTTCCTCAGCCCAGCAAGTGTCTGTTCCTCTATGGCAAACAGGTCCTTCAGGACGAACTTTGATGAGTAAAGTATCCTTATCACAATCAAGTTTTATAGAAACCAGGTTCAGAAAATTTCCACTTTCCTCACCTTTAGTCCACAGTCTCTGTTTGGTTCTACTGAAGAAGGTAACTTTTTTGGATTCGTTGGTTTTCAGGTAAGCTTCCTCATTCATATAGCCAAGCATCAATACCTTTCCAGTATCCTGATCCTGAATGATCGCAGGAACGAGTCCGTCATTATTTTTATTAAAATCGATATCCATAATATTATATTCTTACCGGAATTCCGGAATTTTTAAGACTGTTTTTTAGATCTGAAATTTCAATTTCTTTAAAGTGAAAGACGCTTGCAGCCAGCGCGGCATCTGCCTTACCTTCCTTAAAGGTATCTTCAAAATGCTGAATATTCCCCGCACCTCCAGAGGCAATGATCGGTATATTCAATTCTTCTGAAAGCCTGGCTAAGGCTTCATTCGCAAAACCATTCTTGGTACCATCGTGATCCATGGAAGTGAACAGGATCTCTCCAGCCCCACGACTTTCTACTTCTTTGGCCCATTCAAAAAGATCCAGTTCTGTTGGAACTTTTCCTCCAACCAGGTGAACCGTCCATTTGCCATCAATATTTTTCGCATCAATAGCAACCACCACACACTGACTCCCAAATTTTTCTGATAATTGATTAATAAGATCGGGGTTCTTTACTGCGGAAGAGTTTATAGACACTTTATCTGCACCATTCTTCAGAAGTATGTCTACATCTTCTACGGAACAAATTCCGCCACCAACGGTAAATGGAATATTAAGTTGTTCTGCTACGTCAAGAACTAGTTTTGCCAGCGTTCTTCTTTTTTCTTCAGTAGCTGAAATATCAAGAAATACCAATTCGTCTGCTCCTTTTTCAGCATAAGCAGCGGCAAGTTCTACCGGATCACCGGCATCACGCAAGTCAACGAAATTGACGCCCTTAACCGTTCTGCCATTTTTAATATCCAGACAGGGAATTATTCTTTTTGTAAGCACAGGTCTTGAATTTCAAGGTTTCTAAGTAGTTCTTATTTAATAGGTCTACTCCTATTCGTTTTCTAAAATATAATTTTCAAGTTGCTTCAGACTAATACGATTCTCATAGATCGCTTTTCCTATGATCACACCTTCGCAACCAAGTTCCTGCAATTTCGGAAGTTCATCAAACTGTGATATTCCACCAGAAGCGATCAATTTAATATCTTTAGTTTCGTCCAGAATCTCAGCATAAAGATCAAAAGATGGACCTTCAAGCATTCCGTCCTTGCTAATATCTGTACAGATCACATATTTGATACCTTCAGTTTCAAAATTCTGAATAAAAGGAATTACCTCCTGTTTGGATTCTTCCAGCCAACCTGAAACTGCAATCTTTTTGTTCCTGGCATCTGCTCCAAGAATGATCTTTTCAGCTCCAAATTTAGTAAGCCAGGATTTGAAGATCTCTGGATTCTTTACTGCAATACTGCCGCCCGTGATCTGGTTCGCTCCACATTCAAAAGCAATCTCCAGATCCTTATCTGTTTTAAGTCCGCCACCAAAATCCATATTTAAAGAAGTTTTTGAGGCAATGGATTCCAGAATTTTATGGTTAACGATATGACTGGATTTAGCTCCATCGAGATCTACCAGGTGAAGGTATTTGATACCATGTGCTTCAAAAGATTTAGCCACTTCCAGAGGATCTTCGTTGTATATTTTCTTTGTGTTGTAATCTCCTTTAGAGAGTCTTACGCACTTGCCGTCGATAATATCTATCGCAGGGATAATTCGCATATTATAAGTCCAAAAAGTTCTTTAAAATCTGTTCTCCGGTTTTACTGCTTTTTTCAGGGTGAAATTGTACACCATAAAAATTATCCCTGTTTAATGCAGTGGAATAATCAACTCCGTAATTTGTTCTGGCAATTTCATCGCTGCATTCCGGGACATAGAAGCTATGCACCAGATAAACATATTCTTCTGCAGACACATTTTCAAAAAGTTTGCCTTGAAGTTCGGTGATCGTATTCCAGCCTATTTGTGGCACTTTTAGATCTGTATTAAATTTCATCACTTCAGCATCGAAGATACCTAAACCAGTAGTGTTTCCTTCTTCCGAAGATTTGCACATTAATTGCATTCCCAGGCAAATTCCAAGTACCGGTTGCTTCAAATCTGGAATAAGCTTGTCTAAACCAGTGGATCGCAACATTCTCATGGCGCTACCAGCTTCTCCAACCCCCGGAAAAATCACCTTATCAGCATTCTGAATTTCTTCGGCATTGCTGGAAAGGACAGCTTCAAAACCCAGTCTCTGAACAGCAAACTTAATGGATTGGATGTTTCCTGCCCCGTAATCGATAATTGCAATTTTCATTATAGCATTCCTTTTGTAGATGGAAGGATCATTTTTTCTGTATCTCGTTTAACCGACATTTTTATCGCTTTGGCAAAGGCTTTAAATATTGCCTCGATCTTATGATGTTCGTTCGATCCTTCAGCTTTGATATTTAAATTAGCTCTGGCACCATCTGTAAAAGACTTAAAGAAGTGAAAGAACATTTCCGTAGGCATTTTACCGATCATTTCGCGTCTGAAATCTGTTTCCCAAACCAGCCAGTTTCTACCACCAAAATCAATGGCTACCTGGGCAAGACAATCGTCCATTGGTAAACAGAAGCCATATCGTTCCATTCCGAGCTTATTTCCAAGCGCTTTATTGAACACTTCACCAAGAGCAATGGCCGTATCCTCAATGGTGTGGTGTTCATCCACTTCCAGATCACCCTTTACTTTGATCGTAAGGTCCATTTGTCCATGCCTGGCTAATTGATCCAGCATATGATCGAAAAAGTCAATACCGGTACTAATATCGCTTTTCCCGGTACCATCGAGGTTTAGATCGATCTTAATATCTGTCTCGTTCGTTTTTCTCTCGATCCCGGCTGTACGATCCTTAAGTTTTAAAAATTCATAAATTTCCTTCCAGGAAGCCGTTTTTAAGGCAATATTCTGAGTTACTTCTTCTTTATCTTTCGAAATTTCGTCTGCAGCCAGATCTTCATGCGTATCTATAAAGATGCCTTTTCCTCCAAAGTTCATGGCAAACTCCATATCTGTAAGCCTGTCCCCGATCATAAATGATTGCTGAAGATCATAATCTTTATTATTTAAATATTTCTCTTCCAGCAGTCCGGTATTGGGTTTGCGGGTTTTAGCATTGTCTCTTGCAAACGTACGATCGATCAATTGTTCTGAAAATTTTACGCCTTCGCTTTCAAAAGTTCTGGTAATAAAATTTTGATAAGGCCAGAAATCTGATTCAGGAAAACTGTCGGTTCCGAGTCCGTCCTGATTGGTGACCATCACCAGTTCATAATCCAGTTCTTTGGCAATTTTATTCAGGTAAGTGATCGCCTGGGGATAAAACACAAGCTTATCGATACTGTCGATCTGGAAATCTTCAGGTTCGTGGATAAGAGTTCCATCGCGATCTATAAACAATACTTTTTTCATGATTCTAATTCTTTGAAGGCCTTGAGTAAATTCTGATTTTCTAATGCTGTTCCTACTGTAATTCGAAGACAATTTTCGCAAAGAGGTTGCTTGCTTCTATTTCTAACGACAATACCTTTACCGATCAATTCCATATATCTTTGATCTGCATCATCCACCTTTATGAGTAGAAAATTAGCATCTGAAGGAAATATCTTTGCAACATAATTTAGCTGAAGTAATTGTTTAGATAAATTATCCCTTTCACTCTTAATATCAATTACTTGCTGTTTTATCTCAGAATAATTCTGAAGACCTTTGATTGCTCTTTGCTGCGTTAATTCATTTACATTGTATGGAGGCTTGATCCTGTTCAGAATTTTAATGATCTCTGCTGAAGCGAATAGCATTCCCAACCTGATCCCGGCCATCCCGAAGGCTTTAGAGAAAGTTTGAGTAATGATAAGATTTGGATATTTATCAAGTGATTGCGACCATCCTGCATCGTCTGAAAAGTCTATATAGGCTTCATCGATTACGACCAGACCATTAAATGATTTCAAAAGCTTCTTTATAGTTTCAGCATTAAAAGAATTCCCGGATGGATTATTCGGGGAACACAGAAACAGTAATTTGGTATTGGCATCTACAGCTTCCAATATTGCATCTACATCAGGTTCAAATTCTGAAGTTAATAGCACTTCCCGATTTTCAATATTATTAATTCCAGAAAGTACCTTATACATTCCGTAAGTTGGTGGCAAACTTATAATATTATCCTTCCCGGGTTCACAAAATGCCCTGAAAATGAGGTCCAGAACTTCATCACTTCCATTCCCAAGTAATATTTGCTTTTCAGGAACCTGCTTAATTTCTGAAATTTTTGATTTTAAAAGCATTTGCTGTGGATCTGGATATCGATTCAGTCCGTTCTCAAACGGATTTTCATTCGCATCCAGAAATATCATTGCTTCACCATCAGTTTTATATTCATCCCTGGCAGATGAATATGGCAGAAGACTTTTCACGTTATCCCTTACGAGATTATTCAGATCGAAATTCATTATTGGTTCAGTGATTTTAATCTTAAGGTTACAGCGTTCTTATGAGCCTGTAATCCTTCAGCTTCTGCCATTAATTCGATTGCAGGACCTATATTTTTAATTCCTTCTTCTGAAACTTTCTGATAGGTGATCTGCTTCATAAAACTATCCAGATTCACCCCGCTATATTGTTTCGCATAACCATTGGTTGGCAAGGTGTGGTTGGTACCAGAAGCATAATCACCGGCACTTTCGGGAGCATAATTTCCAATAAAAACAGATCCCGCATTCATAATATTATCCACAAAATAATCCTCATTTTCTGAACATACTATAAAATGCTCCGGCCCATACTCATTAATTAGTTCCAGAGCGGTCTCTTCCGTCTCTACCAGAATAAGTTTCGAGTTTTCGATCGCCTGTTGCGCAATGGCCTTTCGAGGCAGTTCATCGAGCTGCTTTTCTACTTCATCACTTACTAGCTCTAGCATTTTTTCTGAAGTACTTACCATGATCACCTGGCTATCTACGCCGTGCTCCGCCTGACTCAACAAATCTGATGCAACAAAAGCCGGGTTAGCTGAATCATCTGCATACACTAGTAATTCTGATGGTCCTGCAGGCATATCTATCGCTACCTGATATCTCGTGGCCAGCTGTTTTGCCACAGTAACAAATTGATTCCCTGGCCCAAAGATCTTATAAACTTTGGGTACACTTTCGGTACCAAAGGTCATTGCTCCAATCGCCTGGATTCCACCAATTTTGAAAACCTGGGTTACTCCGCATAATTTCGCCGTATATAAAACTGCAGGATTCACGTTTCCATTCTTATCTGGCGGTGTACAAAGTACGATCTCCTCGCAACCGGCAATATTTGCTGGAGTTGCCAGCATCAAAATAGAGGAAAACAAAGGTGCAGTTCCTCCGGGAATATAAAGCCCCACCTTCTGTATCGCCTTTTTTTCCTGCCAGCAATTTACTCCATTCATGGTTTCCACAACAACTGTATCAGTTCTCTGGGCTGCATGAAATATTTCGATGTTCTTTTTAGCCAGTGCTATCGCCTCTTTTAATTCCTGAGAAATTTCAGCGGAAGCTGCATCCAGTTCAGCAGCAGAAACCTTGAATGTATCCAGATCGATTCCGTCGAAAGCTTTGGTATAGTGTCTAACTGCAGCATCGCCTGTAAGCCTGATCTCATCAAAAACCTTATGCACTGTTTGCTCAATATCGGCAACCGTTTGAGTTGGTCGCTTTAAAATTTCGCTCCACTTAGATCTGTCAGGATTGTTGATCGTGTTCATCATTGTAAATTAAAGTACCATAGTTTCTATTGGTGCTACCAGAATTCCTTCAGCACCATTACTTTTCAGTTCGTCCAGAACTTCCCAAAATCTATCTTCATTGATCACTGTATGGATCGAACTCCATCCTTTCTCTGCCAAAGGTAAAACAGTTGGACTTCTCATCCCGGGAAGCAGACTAATAATCTTTTCTATTTTATCATCAGGAGCATTCAGTAGAATATACTTTGAAGTTCGTGCGTTTAATACAGATTTTAATCTGAATTGCAGTTTTTCAAGGATCTGCTTGCGTTCTTCAGAAATTTTAGGAGAGATAGCCAGTACCGCTTCACTTTTCAGCATTACTTCAACTTCCTTAAGTCCGTTTTTGAAAAGTGTACTTCCGCTGGACACAATATCGCAAATAGCATCTGCAAGTCCAATATTTGGAGCAATTTCAACAGAACCATTAATGATATGAAGATCGGCAGAGATACCTTTCTCCTGCAGATAGTCTTTCACGGTGTTTGGATAGGAAGTGGCAATTTTGAGTCCGTCAAGGTCATTAATACTGTTGTATTTGAAGGACTTAGGCACCGCGAGGGAAACTTTACACTTTGAAAAACCAAGTTTCTCTCCTCTAATAATATCTTTTCCTTTCTCAATAAGCACATTCTCCCCGATGATTGCAACGTCTACCACTCCATCTCTTAAATATTGAGGTATATCACCATTACGTAAATACATCACTTCCAATGGAAAATTTCGGGATGATGCTTTTAGCTGCTCTTTTCCATTATCGATGGAAATACCTGCATCTTTTAAAACTTTGATAGAATCTTCAAAAAGTCTTCCTGACTTCTGTACTGCGATTCTTAATTTTTGCTGACTCATAATTTAGTTAATATTAGGAATAAAAAAACCCGCTTGATTTCTCAAACGGGTTATGATATTATAGTTAGTGTTACAACATATCAAATTTACCTCGCTTGAGCGTGGGGTAAAAAATGATGGTGATGTACATTAAAATTCGTCATTGTGATGCCAAAGCTAAATAAAAATCTGAATTATAAAACCAGTTTTTTAATTTTAAATATTTGTTTATTAGTTGTCACCAAGAATAATTGGCATTCCACCTTCACCGGAACCTATAACAATTACCTTGCTATTTGGTGATTTTGCTAGTTCCACGGTAGCCTGAATTCCTTTTTCCTGTAATACCTTATCTGTAAGTGATTCGCTAAGAATAGTATTCGCACGGGCTTTACCTTCAGCATCAATTCTTTGTCTTTCTGCCTCTTGCTCTGCTTTTGAAAGTCGGAATTCGTACTCAAGTGATTCCTGTTCCTGTCTAAGCTTACGTTCAATCGCATCTTTGATCGTAGACGGCAAGGAAACATCTCTTACTAAAACTTCATTTACCTGAACATATTGATCTTCCAGAAGCAGGTTTGTTTCATCAAAGATTTCCTTCTGAATTGCTTCCCTTTTACTGGCATAAAGTTGCTCTGGATTGTAACGTCCTACCACAGCCCTTGTTGCAGATCTTATCGCTGGCTGAAGTAAACGTTGAATGTACGCTTCTCCTTTTTCCTGGTGCAATTTACCAAGAGCTTCGTATTCTGGCTGAAACCAGACGGAAGCATCGAGGCTAATTTCCAAACCGTTAGAAGATAATACAGTCATTTCTTCATCGATGGATTGCTGACGTACTTCGTAAACAAAAACTTTGTTCCAGGGTGCAACTACGTGAAATCCTTCAGAAAGAGGACTTCCTTCAGTTACAACACCACCACCAAATGTTTTGTAAAGAACCCCGGCTTCTCCGGAATCAATAGTTACAGTAGATTTTGCTAATAAAATTATTACAATGACTAACCCGATAAATAACGGGATACCAATTTTAGGTAATCTTTCCATATAAATTTTTGAACTTAAATTAGACCCTTATATTTTCGGTAAAACCATTCCAGGGCTAGGGCAAACACAAGAAGAAATAGCAGGTAGTACCAGTCTATCAAAGGTACGGTTTTTTGTTCGCTTTTAAGAACTGGCCTGTGACTATCATTCTTCAATAAGTAGTCTTCAAAAGTTTTAAACTGATCTTCGTAAAAAACGGTTGAATTATTATTCGCAGCCAGGAATTGCATTGCTGCCAGATTTGCTGTTTGTTGTTGCTCTTCCGCATTATAATCGAGCACGTTGAAAGCTCCATTTTTGAGCAAATTTGGATTTTCAGCCTGTAATTTATAGGTGTAATTCCCAGGTGCAAGATTCCCGATCTCTGCCACATATTTCAGGTTCCTAGCTACCAGATTGGTTTTTAAAACAGTATTTCCAAGACTATCCGAAATACTGATATTAAGATTAGCTCCTGAATCGAAGCTGTAATTCTCGTCGTAATAAGCAGCACTTATTTCTACAAGTTCATTCTCCAGAAATGTTTGAGGATGCTCTGCGATCAATCTTTCGTTCGATTTCACAGCGCTTAAATTCTGTACCAGATCTCCAATAAACCCATTGAACTGCTGAAAATTCTGATCTTTTCGAAAACTTGCTGCTCTCCAGCGCCAAATATTTTCACCGGTAAGCAAACCGATTTTTGGATGGACTCTGGAAACAGCAAGAAGCGGACTATCAGTTTCGACCCCCTGTATTACTTGATATAATTGTACTGCGTAACGATTTGCATCGATTTCCGTTTCGCCAAATGCAATTTGTAAGGGCGGTAGATCTTCGTAGGCTAAATGTTTTGGCTGATAAATGGCAAAGTTGTCATTCTTTACAGCAAAGACATCCTGTGGCTGATCAATACTGTTCTTGGAAAATCCTAATTGGAGTTCGTTCAGAAATTGCCAGTCCGTTTCGGGACCTGTAATGAACAACTTTCCTGCCTCAAGACCAGAAATTGACTCTATAGTTTTTTGAAAGTTTCGATTTACATTATGTAGTATAAATAACTGTATATCAGTTAATTCAAGATTATTAAAATTACGAACATATTGTATCTCAACCATACGTTGTGAGTTCGATTCTATAGCAGCCTTCAAAGCTCCCAGATCTGGATGAGGACCTGGACTTAAAATCATGATCTTAGAGCTTTCGTCTACAATTTCCACGGAGAAGTTTTCGGTATTGTTTCTGACATTCTTCTCCTCTGGTAATTTGCTAAGCCTGGCAGTATAGTTTTTGAGTCCGATACTTTTAGCTTCCAGTTCCGCGTTTACAATCAATGATCTATTCTTTTCAGAAAATTCCATATCCTTCTGAAAAACAACTTTTCCTGAATTTAAAATATGCAGTTTCGTATTGCGTTCGTTAGATCCGGAATAGTTCAGGAAAACTTCAACAGCAAATTTATTATTTAAAAAGGCATACCTGTTTACATTGATTCGCTGAATAGCTACATCTTCAAAACTACTTGTATCCCCTATGATCACAGGTAGTATTTCAGTAGATCCAGAAGATTTATGATATCGAAAGTCTCTGCCAGTATTTTGATTTCCATCACTAAGTAAAACAACTACACCCTTATTGTTATCCATGAGATCTTCAGCCTGTTTTAAAGACTGCTGAATATTGGTGAGTTCTTCACTGAAGTTTGAAGTAATATCTGAAGTGATAAGTTCCCTTCCGAAGTGATAATTGATAATATCAAATTTGTCATTCAGTTTTTCTGAAGAAAGAATCTTGTTTTGAAAATTCTGAAGCACAGAATCCTTCTGAAGAATTTTAATAGACTCTGAAGCATCTGATAGTATTACCAGATTCACTTTCACCTGGGAGCTTTCAGTGTGAGTGATCTCGAGATTGATAAGTAGTAAAAGAATTAGAAATATAGAAAAACTACGAAGTCCGAAAAGTGCTAAATTCCCGGAAGTTTTTCGGTTTTTATGAAGATTCTGAAAAAAAGAAAACCCCAGAGCTATCAAAAGCGCCAGGGTAATTAATAATATGATTTGAAAGTTCATTAATTCACGTTGGTCTAGTGAAAATACAAATTATAGTCTGATTAAATTATCTATAGCCCACAAAGCTCGATTAATTCTAAATCTTGAGTTTACTACACTTAATTCGCAGATCTTCTTTTAAAATTTAATTCACTCCATTTAAACGGAATAAATTTCAAAAGAATAGCCAGTCCCACTCCCATTAATGCCCCGGCAAGAGTCTGAAATAGAGAATCCTGAGGCAACAAATATGTAGCGATTCCAGATAGGACCATTACTGCAAGTCCCTTCCACTGACTCCAATTCAAATTTAAATTCATAAGATTATTCAATTAAGTATGCATTCCGCCATCTACATGGATCACCTGTCCGGTTACGTAAGAACTTAAGTCACTACCAAGATACACACATGTATTCGCGATATCTACAGGCTTTCCTCCACGTTTTAAAGGAATAGAATCTCTCCAGCCTTGTACTGTTTTTTCATCCAGCTTTTCGGTCATTTCGGTTTCGATAAATCCTGGAGCTACGACGTTTGTTCTAATATTTCTGGAACCAAGTTCCTGAGCCATCGATTTTGAAAACCCAATAATACCGGCTTTAGATGCTGCGTAGTTTGATTGTCCGGCATTTCCAGTCACTCCTACTACAGAACTCATATTAATGATACTACCAGAACGTTGCTTAAGCATGGTTCTTTGTACGGCTTTGGTCATATTAAATATAGACTTCAGGTTAACCTCGATCACCTTGTCAAAATCTGCTTCGCTCATTCGCATTAAAAGGTTATCCTTTGTAATACCAGCGTTGTTAATCACGATATCTATAGATCCAAATTCAGCATTTACATCATCGATCAATTTCTGTGCTTCTTCAAAACTGGCAGCATTAGATTGATAGGCTTTAGCTTTTACACCTTTAGCTTCTAATTCTTTTGCAAGATCTTCAGCAGACTGTGCCGAAGAATTATAGGTGAATGCGACATTGGCTCCATGCTCGGCAAAAACCTGAGCGATTCCTTTTCCAATACCTCTACTACCACCTGTGATGATGGCATTCTTTCCTTGTAGTAATTTCATATAACTTGATCTTGGTTAATTGTCTTTCCAAATATAGCAAAAGCCTAAGGCTTTGCATAAAAAAACCCTTCTTAGAGTATAAGAAGGGTTGGGATTGTATTAAAATGCTCTGGTTTTTCGTTGGTTTTATTTTTGGCGTTTACGTTGCTCAGGAATCTCCCTTATTCCCTAATGTTAAAGAAACATCTACAAAACTTAAAGATTTTATATACGATATTGCAATGTCAGATAAAACGGTGTTCAGTGCGACTGCGAATCGTACACGTTCAAAGAGCGAGTAGCACTATAAGAGTGAATTTATTATTATAAAACATGCAATTTAGTGACGATGTAAGAGAGAGAAGATACCGTGTAAATAGAACATCTGATAATCATTTCTTGAACATGCCTCCTGGACTGCCATTGATTCCTCCTAGAAGTCCTTATATCCAGCAAATGCCTGTTGGGTTACAGGTATTTGATAGGATACACAGCGCGATAGCATCTGCTGAACGGAGGCTATTGATGACACCAG